>JBKBSS010000173.1:0-7186 GCA_046291385.1 Emticicia sp.
ACAGAAATCATCGCTTAATCTTTTTTAAGCTGAAAATATAAAAGAGCATTTTCGCAAGAAAATGCTCTTTTTGTTTTTTGTAAAAGCCACTATTCATGTTTATTATTTTTTAGAGAATAGTGGAATATTTGTTATTATTTGCATGATAATTTAAAAATTTGGTAAGCCATTTGCTATTTTTGTGGATAAAGTAATAAAACCCTGTTCTTCAATATGAGCAAGAAAAAAAAAATTCAAGAAAAAAGTCTTACTCTTACAACTGAAAGAGTAAAAGATGTAGAACAATCTATATCGTCTAATCACTATATTCTTGAAAAGCTATCTACTACTAAGCTACTTATACTCTTTTTAGGTATTATTGCTACTATGCTTGGATGGGTTTATCGAAGCTTTATTTTTGGTAAATATGCCTACATGTTTAGAGATATTGGGAGTGATTCTTACAACCTGATATATCCCCAGTTTTATCACCATGCCAATTACCTGCAAAAATTTGGTGAAATGCCAAAATGGTCTTTTCAACAAGGATTAGGACAAAATGTTCATCCTTTTTGGTTTGACCCTATTAGTTCTATTCTATTTTTGGTTTTTAAGACCGATAGTGCTTCTGTAATGATTTGGATGCAGGTCATTTACGTATTTTTGGCTGCTTTATTCTTCTTTCTTTACTTAAAGAGCCTAAAACTAAAAAATTACTCCGCAATGATTGGTGGTGTCTTGTACACTTTTTGCGGTTATATAATTATTGGAGGAACTTGGACAGTAGATAAATTCCCTCTTGAAGTTTTGCATGTTGCTCTTTTACTTTATAGTGTTGAGCAATTCTTGTTTGCAAAAAAATGGATACTTTTTCCCATTGTCATTGCATTAGTGGGTATTCATCAACCTTTCGATTTGTATTTATATGCTTTGATGTTTTTTGTGTATGTGATTGTTCGTTATGCAGAAAATAACTCTTTAAAGGATACACATTTTGTTAAAAAAGTAGGTGTTTTACTGGGGCTTAGTATTTTGGGAGTAGGTATTGGTTCGTTTCAACTGTGGAGCAACCTTCAACAAATGATTGATAGTCCAAGGGTGAGCGGAAGTTATTCGTATGGCAATACCTTGAAAGAAATTCCAATACTGAGTTTAGCTGAATGGAAAGAATATACGACAGTTATATTACGAATGTTTTCAATTGATATATTGGGAGATGGGAAATCATATTCAGGTTGGCAAAATTATATGGAGGCTCCTGTATTTTATTGTGGTTTTTTAAGTTTGCTTTTGGCCCCTCAATTCTTTCTCCAATTAAACCGAAAACAAAGAATTATTTATAGTAGTCTTATCGGTTTATGTTTAATCATAATTGTGTTTCCGTATTTTAGATATGCTTTCTGGTTATTCACTGGTGATTATTATCGCACATTTTCGCTACTTATTGTAAGCCTACTTCTTTTTTATAGCACAAGAGCTTTGAATCATTTATATGAGACTGGTAAATTGAATTTACTTTTGTTGTGTGCAACCGCACTAATTCTCCTTATAACTGTAAATATTGTTGTGGCAGATGGCCAAAGAATAGAGAAAGGACTTAAAAGCCTCATCTCTATTTTTATAATCTTTTATACAGGGCTGCTTCTGATGGCTCGAAATACAAAAGTCAGAACCTTTGCTTTTGGTTTAATAGGTCTTTTAGTACTGGTTGAAGTGATTTATTTTTCGTCAAGTTCAATAAAGAAAAGAGATGCTTATACAAAGCAGGAACTCAATGATACTACGCTTGGATTTAAAGATGCCACCGTTGATGCTGTAAAGTATTTGAAAGAAAAAGACTCCACTTTTTATAGAATAGAAAAAAACTATGCTTCGGGTACTGCCATTCATAGTAGTGTCAATGATGCTAAAATACAAGATTATTACGGTACACGCTCTTATCACTCTTTCAATCAACTGAATTATGTGACTTTTCTGGAAAGTGTTAAACTTATCAAGAAAAATGATGAAAACAGTAGCAGATGGCTCTATGGCGTTTTAGCTTCACCAGTTATTCAGCGATTGTGTAGTGTGAAATATTTCTTTACTAAAGATGCCAATGCTTCCTATTTAAGAAATATGAATCAAGATTCAGTAGCAATGTTAAGAGATGTGAAAGTTTTCCGTTTGAAAGATACTTTTCCTTTGGGGGTTACTTTTGATAGTTATATTTCGGATGATAAGTTTGAGAAACTTGACTCGGTAAGCCGTCAGGCAGTTTTACTACAAGCCGTTGCGGTGAATAAAGACTTTAAAGCAAAATTGAATAGATTTAAAGAAATCACATCAGCAAATTTGCCTGTTGAGGGTGTTACGATTGAAATACTAAAAAACTGGGTAAACAAAGCTACCCAAGATACACTCCACATTACAGCATTTAAACCCAATCTCATCAAAGGGGATATTAACCTAAATACTCCGAAAGTATTGTTTTTGGCTATTCCACATGATAAAGGTTGGTCGGCAATGGTTGATGGAAAAGAAACAACGATTGAAAAAGTAGATGCTGGACTGATGGGAATCTTGTTAGAAAAAGGAAATCATAGAGTAGAATTGATATTTGAGCCACCTTATGTAAAAGAAGGAACTTATGTTTCGATTCTTTCTCTTTTGCTTTGGGGAGCTGGAATTGTCTTTTTTAGTCGTCGCAAAAAGAGTTTTAATGGAGTAAAAGAAAACAAAGAAACTGAGATTTAAAAAACTAAAATATGTCTGAAAAACGCAGTGCTGCTACAATTTTTATTTTAATTACGGTCTTGATTGATGCCATTGGTTTCGGGGTTATTATTCCCGTTTTGCCTTCCTTAATTTCTGAATTGGCAGATACGGATGTGAGTGGAGCGGCTCGTTATGGTGGTTTTTTGTTTGCGGCTTATTCAGTTATGCAATTTATATTTTCGCCAGTAATGGGTGGTTTAAGCGACCAATATGGCAGAAGACCCATTCTTCTGGCTTCGCTCTTTGGTTTTGGACTTGATTATTTATTTTTGGTTTTTGCTCCGTCAATTACGTGGTTATTCGTTGGGCGTTTGATTGCGGGCGTAATGGGAGCAAGTTTTACAACTGCAGCAGCTTATATGGCCGATGTAAGTACACCCGAAAAAAGAGCTCAAAACTTCGGAATGATTGGTGCGGCTTTTGGTTTAGGGTTTATTATTGGGCCAAGTATCGGTGCAATTGCGAGTCATTACGGAACAAGAGTGCCGTTTATGGTTTCGGGAGTTTTGACACTTTGTAATTTTCTCTACGGATATTTTGTTTTGCCCGAATCGCTGAAACTTGAAAATCGCAGAAAATTTGACTGGAAACGTGCAAATCCAGTTGGAGCTTTGCTCAATTTGCGTCGTTTTCCGATGTTGATTGGTTTGGTTTCTGCTTTGTTTTTGGTCTATATTTCAAGTTTTTCGACACAAGGCACTTGGACTTATTTTACAAAAGAAAGATTTGGTTGGTCTGACCAAGAAATCGGCTGGTCGCTTTCCTTCGTAGGCTTTATGATTGCCCTCGTACAAGGCGGACTCACTCGCATTCTGATTCCGAAGTTAGGAACAAAAAAATCAATTTATCTTGGTTTCGGCTTTTCTATATTTGGAGCTTTGGCTTATACTTTCGCCGACCAAGGTTGGATGATGTACGCCATCATGGTTCCTTATGCTCTCGGAGGTTTGGCTGGGCCAGCCATGCAAGGAATAATTTCGGCACAAGTACCCGCCAATGAACAAGGCGAACTACAAGGCTCACTCACGAGTTTGAATAGTATTGCGGCCATCATCGGGCCAGTTTTGATGACAGGTCTTTTCTATAAATTTACGACAAAAGATGCCCCAATATATTTTCCAGGAGTACCATTTTTGGCATCCGTGATTCTGACTACGATAAGTTTATTGCTGATAATCAGGACTTTAAAGAAGAATACTCATTGAAAAACAAAAGCCGTAAAATTTTTATTTTACGGCTTTTGTTTTATACACTTAAATATTTCATGAGCATATTGTAGCGTTCTTGCTCGATGCTTTCTACTGGTTCGTGGGCGTAGCTGGCTTCAACGGTATAGCCGAAGCGTTCGAGTGTGGCTACGATTGATGTAATGCTTTCTCGGTTGATTTTTAAAGTCAAACTTGCTGAATCATTGCTCAAATAAGTATTTCCTGTAAAATAGCTACTCAAAATCTTGGCATTGTCTGACTCTACCAAACGGCTGATTTCAGATAGAGAATAATCTCGATTTTTGATAGAAATAACCAAAACTGCCCCAGGTTCTTGACTGCCGAGAAGTTCGCCAAATTTGTTATAAACTTCCGATGCAGTGATGATTCCAACAAAATTTTCTTCTTCGTCAATCACACCAATCACTTGCAGCGGAACGCCGCCCGAATGGTACTTTGAAATCAAACCCAGTGATTCATAAATATGCTGATAATCAAAGAGCGTTATTTCCGAAAATTGTAGCATCACATCGGCGAGTTGCATATTTTCGTCATAATCCATCAGAATATCTTCACTGACAATGCCTGCGTATTTTCCTGCATCAACAACAACTAATTGCCCGATGCGGTTTTCTTCCATCCAATTTAAAGCATTTACAACGGTGTCGGAGAGCTTTAGAATTGGTAAATCGTGGTTAATAATTTCAGCAATCGTCATTGAGAGTGAATGTCAAAAGGTTTAATCATTAAACGCTATACAGCCACTTCTGTTTGAATTTTATCAAGAAAGTTTTCGAGATAGACATTAAATTCAGCAGGACGCTCCATCATTGGTGCGTGGCAGCATTTATCAATGAAATATAATTCCGAATTTTTGATGAGTCTATTAAATTCAAAACCTACGTGTGGAGGCGTAATTGTATCATTCAAGCCCCAAATCAAGCAGGTTTGAACATGAATGCTTTGAATCTCTTTGGCAATATTATGGCGTTGTGCCGATTTTGCAATCTGCACAATATTCATACATTTCGGAATGCTCGATGTGATTTCAAAACATTCGTCAATCAATTCTTTCGTGGCCGTATTTGGGTCGTAGAAAGTGTAAGCTACTCTTTCTTTGATATATTCGTAGTTGCCACGCTTCGGAAACGAACCACCCATTGTGTTTTCAAATAAACCCGAACTTCCTGTCAAAACCAACGCCTTAATGCTTTCTTGGTGAGCAAGCGTGTAAAGCAAGCCAACGTGACCGCCCAACGAATTTCCTAAAATAATAAGGTCGTCGAGCTGTTTGAATGCCACAAAACGTTCAATGAATGCCTGCAAACCTTCCAAACTTGCTTCACGCATGGGCATATCATAAATGGGCATTACGGGAATAACTATTCTGCAACGGTGCTTGAAACCTTCGATTACATCATCAAAATTGCTCAACGCTCCGAAGAGTCCGTGTAGAATCAGTAAGGTATCACCCTGACCTTCGTCGATGTATTTGAACTCGCCTTCTTGTTTTACTTCGTAATTCATTCGATAAATAAAAAAAACTGATTACTGTTTATTTATGTTTTACTAAAGACCAAATATTACAAAGCTCTGATATTAGGACGAATTATTGAAAATTCATTAATAGTACCGCAAAGCTTGGTATATTTGTGCTTATTAAAGACAAAATAGGGCTTTAAAATCGAATTTTCAAAACTTTTAATTCAAAAACGTCAAACCTTCAATAAAAGTTTATGAATGATTTTTCAACAGTTATCATTGGTGGTGGTATTTCGGGACTTACTTGTGCAAAGTACCTCAACGAAAAGAGGTGTGGTTTTATGATTTTGGAAGGCTCTGATGCTTTGGGTGGGCGAATACGCACTGATAAAGTAGATGGCTTTCTGCTCGACCGAGGTTTTCAGATTTTATTGACCAATTATCCAGAAGCTAAAAAGGTATTAAATTATAGTAATCTCGACCTAAAGTATTTTGGTTCGGGAGCAATGATAAAAGCCGAGAAGGGTTTTATGAAAATGGAAAACCCTTTCCGCAACAAAATGGCGTATCTGACAATGGCGTTTTCGTCGGTCGGTTCGTTGAGCGATAAACTAAAAATCAGAAAATTTGCCAACGAATTATCCGAAATTCCCGACGATGAATTTTTCAAGATGGAAGCAACTGATACGCTCACTTTTCTGAGAAATTATGGCTGGAGCGAGAAAATGATTAATAATTTCTTTAAGCCATTTTACGGAGGCGTTTTTCTCGAAAATGATTTAGTGACATCAAGCAATTTCTTTCGGTTTACATTTAAGCAATTTTTTAAAGGTGATGCCGCCATTCCAGCCGATGGTATGCAGGCGATTCCCGAGCAAATTGCCGAAATGTTGCCGAGAGATAGTATTCGTAAAAACGCTCGTGTGAAAGGTTTTGAGGGAAATCAAATCTTTTTGGACGGGGGAGAAGTAATAACCGCCGACAGAATTGTGGTAGCAACCGACCCAAAAACAAGCGATAGATTGTTGGGTGAAACCAACGAACGAGCATACAACATCACTACGTGTACATATTTTTCGGCCGAAACTTCGCCATTGAAAGGACAAAAATTTATTGCATTGAATCCAAATCGTAGGGGAGCGGTGCATAATATATGCGTGCCGAGCGATATTTCTTCACATTACGGAAACGCTGGAAAATCTTTGATTTCGGTAAGTACACAAGGTTTAGAAAAACTGGATGAAAGAAATTTAACGAGTAGAATTAAACGAGAACTTTTCGATTGGTTTGGGGCTTCGGTCAATGTTTGGAAACACCTGAAAACTTATCATATTCCCGAGTCTTTGGTGCAATATCGTGCTGGAAGCGAACGCCAAAATTCTAAACTGGGCGATAATCTTTATCGCTGTGGTGATTATTTGGCTTATCCATCGCTCAACGCTGCCATGCAAACTGGCCGAGAAGTTGCTCAGATGATTATGGAATAGTAGAACGTTTTATATGGCATCAATTAGAAATCTATAAGCAAAATGCAATTTTGCTTTACAAAAATAAAAAAACAAATATGCTTAACTCAGAATGGCAAACTGCCAAAGAATACAAAGATTTAACGTATAAAAAGCGTAATGGCGTGGCAAGAATTGCCTTTAATCGTCCAGAAGTACGCAACGCTTTTCGTCCGAAAACAGTTTTTGAACTCATTGATGCCTTTGAAGATGCCCGAAATGATGCTTCGATTGGGGTAGTATTACTTTCGGCCG
>JBKBSS010000174.1:0-7173 GCA_046291385.1 Emticicia sp.
AGTACATTGATAGGCTCTTTTTTCTCATACAAATGAGTGTCTTTCTGCTTTTGTTCTCCAATTTACTTTGGGGAATATTGTTTTGGAATGCTACTAAAAATGCCGACCAAAAAGTATTTGTTCGTTCGGGGAAAGAAATGTTTGCCGCTCTGCTGGCTGACAATGAAACCCGCAACATCGGACAAGCACGGGGACTCATCACCACATTTGCTCATTTATTCTATGAAAGTGATGCTAAATCATTCAGCGAACGACTCAACGAAGGTTTCTGGCTTCTGAGCAAACAAGATGCTCAAGCCATTTACAAAAACTTCATTGACGAAAAAGTGCAGGAAAACTACACCAAGTTCAATGCCTATTCTAAAATAAATATTGACAGTATTGGCGTGGATATGTCGGTTGTGCCGTACCGATGCACTTTGCTTTTTCAACAGTCTATTTATTTCAATGAGCAAGAAAAAGTCAGTCCAATCGGGACAATTTTTGAGCTACAACCAGTGCCTTACTCCGAAAAAAATCCTTACGGATTACAAATCCAAAACTTTAATTACATCGAGTATCAGTCAAACGATACACCAACTAAACAATAATTTGATGAAAAAGCTCCGTTACTTCTTACCGTTTCTATTTATCTCATTCAGTGTCTTTTCTCAGAAAATAGATACCCTTTATGTCAATTCATCGGCCACAACCTATTTGATTTTTGATGAAGCCATTACGCTTTTCAATTTAGGAAACACCGATTTTCAAGCCCAAACGGCTTCAACGCTTCCAATGAGTCTGGGTTCACAAGTTTTACTCTTGAAGGCAAAAATACCGAATGCCAAACCCACGACTTTATTATTGACCCACGGTAAGCAGATTTATCAAGCCTATTTGTATTATCAAGAACCCCTCAATCAATCTTTCTATGATTACCGTTCCAAAAATCAATCGAAAGAATCATTCAAAACAACGGACGAAAATCTACGATTGGAAGATAAATTTAAGAAGTTGGCGATTTCACCGATGAATGTGTCTTTCAAAAAAACACAATCGGGTATGTTACTCCGTTGTGAAAATATCTATACCGATGCTAACGGAGTTTATCTCAAATTTTCACTGAGCAACGAAAGTTCGATTGCCTTTGAGATTGACAATGTTTCGTTCTCTTATCACTCAAGAATGAAGAAAAAAGCAATTAATCGTTTGCAATCTTTGGGAATTGAAGAAGTTAATGTTCTGAAAAGCGTTGAGCCAGTCAAGATACTCACTTCTCAAAAAAGTGAAAATTATTATTATTACATCCCACTATACGCAACAACTGAAAATGGCTTTTTGGAGGTCGTTTTTCGAGAAAAGAATGGTTTACGAAATATCAAAATTGCGATTCCTTTCAAGAAAATATTGAAATCAGAAATGCTGTAAATCATACAAAATGATGAAAAATGAAGAAATTCAGACTGAAACAAAAAAGACAACTTTTGAGTGGAGTTCCGTGAAAGAACTGCTGTTGTCATGGTTCAAGCAGTATAAATTACTCTTTATCCTGGGAAGTGTGTTTGTATTGTTGGTCATGTTTTTCGGTGTTTCAAAATATATTAGGCAAGAAATAGTCAAAAACATGAATTTCACTATGCCAAAAATTGATGTTGGCAAAGATAACGATAGGGCGGCTCTCCGTAAGAACAGCAAGAAAACATCGGATGGAGAAATGCTTGCTTCTGTTAAAGCTGGAGTGGAAGAAGAAAAAATAAAGACTCAATCAACCTTGAAAGTAGAAGATAAAAGATTGAAAACTTTTCAAGGCAGTAAGGCATTTACTGAAAATACAGCCAACATTGCCGAAAATGAACCTGCAAAAACTATTGAAAAACCGCCAGAAGTTGAAATTCCCAAAGTTAATTCACAAAGTACAATTTTGCCTGTAAAAGCAGGAAAAAGGCCTAAAATAACCGTTGGGACTCTCCAACCAAAACCGATTGAAAATAACACTTTCAATACCACCAGTTTGGAAAATGTAATAGCCAGTCCTAATTCTCAACGAAAAAAAGAACTCATCAAAGCTGCTATTTACGGTACTCAAATCGTGCGAAATAATTCTGCTGTCAGAATCCGATTATTAGAAGCGATGACGATTGATGATGAAATCATTCCTGCCAATACCTTATGCAGCGGTGTTGCCATGATGGGTGGTAATCGGCTCATCATTATGGTTACTGCTTTCAAAATCGGTGCAGATTATATTCCTGCCAAAATGGTCGTGTATGATAGCAACGATATGTTGCCAGGCATTGCCTATCTCAGCGATAATACCAAAGGGCAAATTCGCCAGCAAAATAACCAAGCCCTTGATAATGTTGATAATACAGTTTACAATATCGGCAGTTCGGCAGGCATCGTTGGCCAAGTGGGGGCAGGTGTGGTTACAGGTATTTCTCGCTCTTTGCGTTACGGTGGAGTCCAGAAAAAGTCGGGCGAAATCGAATTGAACGAAGGGTACAAAGTCTTTTTGAAACCAAATTAAACCAACGTGGCGACGTGTTGACGCACCAAAAATGAAAAAGTTATTACAGGTGACATCCCTATCCCTCATTTATAGTATTCTATGTTTGAATCTAAGCGTACAAGCACAGGTATCCATTGACCCAACCGCTATCGAACGCTTAATTCAACTGAAAAATTTAGTCGATAAAGCCAAAACTCAGATTGCTCAACTCAAAAGTGTAACAAAGCAAGGAGCAGCAACCAAAGCCAATACAACGGGTATTTTAGAAACAGGTTCAAAAATTGAAGACCTCCTGCGAAGCCCCGATGAGTATTTGAAACTGGCTTATCATTCGATGATGTACAACGATGCCACCGCAATTATGAAACTGAATACTGCTTTAAAAGGCTCTTTTGCCTCCAATTTGAATACCAATTTTAAAATCTCGGATTTAGCACCTTACATGGATGGTAAAAACTATTCCGACAAAAGCGGTTCTACTTTCTATGACCTTGTTACGAAGGGAACAACCATTGATAATAAAAATGGTATTCAGTCCTTTAATGATTTTTTGGGCAGTCAAAAATCCTTTATGAGTCGCCAATATGCCCTACAAACTGCTTTACAAAAAAAGAAAATGCAGCAAGCCATGACTTACTATCAACTGGCCGAAGAATTAGAAAGCAAAGCGATGGCAATTAATGATGGTGTAAAGAGCCGAAACAATGGTACGGCTTTTCGCTTGAGTAATCAAGGTGTATTTGGCGATATTGGTAGTGATGTAGGCGGTGATTTATTTGGGGATTTGTTTTCTTCGGAAGGAATTTCAATGCCATCTTTTTCATCAGGAACACTAACCGTCAATGGCAAGAATTATGTCATGGATGCGGTTGGCAATGTCTATGATGCCAACGGCACTTTAATCACTAAAGATTTAAGTTTTGGGGTAAAAGAACAAGCATTAGAGGCTTTCTTAAAGGATAACCCAGATATGAGAGGAGGATTGAGCAATGCTTCAAAAGATGCAATGAATCCATTTGGAATCATCGGAACATTATTCAAGGGTGGCCCCAAAACAGCCCAAGACTACATAGACGAAGTTATGACTCAGCGAGTCAATGCCATGAAACAAAGCGAGGCCAACGCCATTCAAAATGAGATTTATAATAATATTATGAACAATGCTTTTGCTACAAAAAATGACGATTATTCCTCTTTGGCCAATAGTTTTGATACAAGTCCCGTGGGTAACTTATCTGGAATGTCAGCGGGGTTACGAATGAATACTGGTGAACGAATGCTGCTCAATAAAGCAAGCCTTGATTTGCTCACCAAAGCTCAAGAATTGCGAGAAAAAGGCGATAAGTTGATGTTGGAAGCCTTAGACCGCACCGAAACGCAAAAACGCTTGGACGGTATTTGGTCAGCACAACTATTCAGAAATACACTTGCTAATATTAAACTCTAATGCAGAAATTCATTTTTATTGGGCTAAGTGCTTGTTTTTCATCTTGTCAAAATTCAAGTGACCATCTTTCCACTAATCCACAAAAGGCAGCCATTACTTATTGTCAATTGGCCAACGAAGGTATCAAAGGCGATACGGCAAAGTATAATTTATATCGAAATGCTTATTTGCAAGATAACATTACCCAAAGAGATATTTTTGGTGCGATGCTGATTTACAGCACCGCAAAAATGACTCAAAAAGGAACGGTTGCCAATTTTAAGAATTTGGAAGAACTGGTCCATAAAAAAGATACTTCGGGTCGAAAAATGGAAGTGTCAGAGAAAATTCTTTTCACTTTTGAGAATAGTTCAACGGATACTGTTGTGGTGAAACTTGTTTATGACAAAAACGTTTGGCGTTTAAAATGGCAAAATATGGATGATTTAAAATGAAAAATAAATGCTAAGCTTCGCTTTTGTGTTTTCAAATTAAGTAATAGATTTGTGTAATTGAAAAATACGCTGTAAATATAATTTAATACACAAAATATCAATGGAACGAGATAAGCAAGCATATTTGGAAACGATTGATAATTACGTCCAAATCATCGCTAATTTACCCCAGTTTTTAGACAATGCTGATGATACGATTCACGAAATTGCAAATAAGATTGAGATTTCATTTTCGGCACTGAGCAATAAAAAACATGGTCGTCGAGACTGGAAATACGAAGAAGTCAATAAACTGATGCAATTGCTTGGCAATGAAAAGCAGAAGGAAGTAGTTAAAAACTATATTTTAATCGTAAATGATATTTTGCCAATCATTCAAGAAAATGGCATTCGATTCAGTTTTATCTTTGAAAAAGCTGGAATGACCGTCGGGAATTACCAAGTCAGAAGCCGCTCGATTTCTGCATGGGATGTTTCGGAAGTTCGACGAATCATTGATGCCTTGAGGTTTTAAATGGCATAACAAACAAAATAAAGCCTGATAATCGTATTGCAGATTGTCAGGCTTTTCTTTTTGAAATATATTTTTTGAAAGCGTTAATTTATTTTCAGATACAATTGTGTATTGCATATTGTATTGCATGTTAGATATTCTAAAAACAAAAAAGCACTTACAGTATTTTGTAAGTGCTTGATTATTAAGTGTTTATCTTGTGACCCCATTTGGATTCGAACCAAAGACCTACAGATTAGAAATCTGTTGCTCTATCCAGCTGAGCTATAGGGCCTAAATCATGGTGCAAATATAGTGGTTTAGATTTTAAAAGTCAAATATCATCCAGAAAAAACATTGAGAAAAACTAAAAATCGACGATTCTAAGCAAAAACTCTTTGAAACTTTAAGAATTAGACTGAACTTTGAATATAAAATTTGTAATCAGACACTTATCAACAATCAATGTTATTCAATTCGCTACAATTTGTTTTTTTCTTCATAGTTGTTACTTTGGCTTATTTCAGTCTGCCGCATCGTGGACGAATCTGGCTGTTGCTTTTGGCAAGTTGCTATTTTTACGCAGTTTTTCAGCCAATTTATATCCTAATTTTGTTCGTCACGATTGTTGTAGATTATTTTGCAGGAATCTGGATTGCAAATGCCCAAGGTAGCCGACGAAAATGGCTTTTAGTGCTGAGTTTAATCTCCAATATTGGTTTTTTAGCCTATTTTAAATACTATGATTTCTTCGTCGAAAATATCAATAATGTACTTTTTCAGATAGGTTCACCAACTCAGCTCGAATTATTGAAAATATTATTGCCAATTGGACTTTCATTTCATACATTCCAAGCCATGAGTTATACCATAGAGGTATATCGTGGCAATGAAAAAGCTGAAAAAGATTTTGCGATTTACGCTCTTTATGTCATGTTTTATCCGCAACTCGTGGCGGGGCCAATCGAGCGACCACAAAATGTACTTTGGCAGTTTCACAAGAAAATTGAGTATGATTTTGAAAACTTAAAGGCAGGTTTGATGCGAATGGCCTGGGGAATGTTCAAAAAAGTAGTTATTGCCGACCGCTTGGCAATGGTCGTTGATTATTCTTACGATAACCCTTACGACCACAACGGACTCACGCTTTTGGTGGCTACAGTTTTCTTTACATTTCAGATTTATTGCGATTTTTCGGGTTATTCAGATATTGCTATTGGAGCGGCTCGTGTGATGGGTTTTAAACTCATGGAAAACTTTGAAGCTCCGTATTTTGCCAAATCAATCAATGAATTTTGGCGTCGTTGGCACATTTCGTTGTCGGGTTGGTTTCGAGATTATTTGTATATTCCGCTCGGAGGAAATCGGGTAGGGGAGTTTCGGAAATATTTTAATCTTTTCTTTGTCTTTATGATGAGCGGTTTGTGGCACGGTGCTGCTTGGACGTACATTATTTGGGGAGCCTTGCACGGAATTTACTTAGTTTTTGCCCAAATTCGTAACCGTTACACGCCTTTCAAAGCCGAAAAATATTTTTCTAAAAACATCATCAATACTTTCAATTTAGCTTTTACTTTTTTGTTGGTGATGCTGACTTGGGTGTTTTTTCGTGCCAAAGGAATGGGTAACGCCAAGATAATTTTATCAAAGATTTTACACATCAATACTTATAGTTCGATAGCAACTCCGTTTAGTGTCAATGAAATGTTTTTTTGTTGGTTGTTGATTGCGGTTTTGCTCTTGAAAGATAGATTTATGATGCAAATACGCACCCAAAATACAACTCAATTTTATCTGAAATTTATAGTTTTATTAGTGCTTTGCTACTTTTTGGGCGTATTTACCTCAAATCAGTTTATTTATTTTCAGTTTTAATTTGTTGAGCGAACCGCAGTTTTTAATTCGATTTTTATAATGACAAAAATATATCGTATAGGAACATTAATAGTATTTTTGCTACTTTGGTACTTA
This sequence comes from Emticicia sp., assembly GCA_046291385.1. GTDB lineage: Bacteria > Bacteroidota > Bacteroidia > Cytophagales > Spirosomataceae > Emticicia. The sequence continues at coordinate 6,834 of JBKBSS010000174.1, forward strand.
GGGTTTTCGGGTTCTACGGCAAAGTGGCTGCACGAAAAAGGAATTACAAAAGATGATTACCGTTACGGTGATTTATACCGTATGTCGAATTTGGCACAGTTTAAAGAACCGTTGGAGCAATGCCCAGTGCCGCAAAATTTGCCATCGGGTAATACTTCATTGATAATTATGGGCGATAGTTTTACCGAAAAAGAACGCATCGAAAAGAATCATTTCAAAGGTTTAAGCAGCTATAATAGATATTTTATTACCGATACAGTTAATGTAAAACTGGATGAATCAAAACGAAATATTTTAATTATAGAAACGGTTGAACGGCATTTTCGAGAGCGATTTGCAA
>JBKBSS010000175.1:0-7161 GCA_046291385.1 Emticicia sp.
TCGAAAATATTGGTGCTTTTCGCTTAGAATTTGATAAAGTTGTGAGCAAATACATCACGCCAGAGCAATTAACGCCCGTCGTAACCGTTGATTTAAAGATAAAATTGGCCGAAATAAACCCTAAATTTTATCGAATTATGAATCAAATGGCTCCTTTTGGACCACAAAATATGCAGCCAGTTTTTGCCTCAGAAAACCTTACGCTAAAATACGCTCCGAGAGTAATGAAAGAAAAACACTTGAAATTGGAGCTTTTTGAAGAAGAAACTGGGGCGATTTTGACCGCTATCGGTTTCGGAATGGTAGAAGAGCATTTCGAGCGATTGAACACTAATAAATATTTCAGCGTTGCCTATCAAGTAGATGAAAATACTTTTAATAATAAAACTTCTTTGCAGTTGATGATAAAGGATATTAAGTATAGTTAAGAAATATTAACGCTGATTTTTGTTGATTATAGCGTAATTTTGCCCGTAGGACAGGTTTTCAACCTGTCAAAACCGAGAATAAGAAAAATAACAGGTTGAAAACCTGTTCTACAAAATATGATTTTAAGAACAGAAAATTTAATAAAAAAATACGGTCAACGATTGGTCAATAACAACGTAAGCTACCAAGTAGGGCAGGGCGAAATTGTTGGACTACTCGGCCCAAATGGTGCGGGTAAAACGACATCGTTTTATATGGCGACTGGACTCGTAAAACCAAATAGCGGCAAAGTTTGGCTCGATGATTTAGATATTACGTCGTTGCCGATGTACAAGCGTGCGAAACTGGGCGTAGGATATTTGGCTCAAGAAGCATCAATTTTTAGAGATTTGACGGTTGAAGAAAATATTTTGGGCGTGTTGGAGTTGGCAAAACCCAATATGACAAAAGCCGAACGCAAAGAAAAAACTGAATCGTTGCTCGAGGAATTTAGCTTGACCCACGTTCGCAAGAACAAAGGGATTGTATGTTCGGGAGGTGAACGCCGCCGTTGTGAAATTGCTCGTGCATTATCGGTTGACCCAAAATTTATTTTGCTCGACGAACCCTTTGCGGGCGTTGACCCAATTGCCGTAGAAGAGATTCAGGGAATTGTGGCTAAACTAAAAGACCGAAACATCGGTATTTTGATAACCGACCATAACGTAAACGAAACGCTTTCAATCACCGACCGAGCGTATTTGCTTTTTGAAGGAAAAATCCTCCGACAAGGTTCTGCCGAAGATTTGGCAAGCGATGAACTCGTAAGAAAAGTATATCTCGGACAACATTTTGAGCTGAAACGGAAAGTGTAGTAACTGTTTATTGCCAAAAAACGTAGAAAGGTTTTACAGACTTTGAATTGATTTTTTGTTTAATCTATTTCTAATATATTCTCCAAAAATCCTTTTTTCTTGTCTAATTTGCAGAAATATTCTCATTCAAATTCAACCTTAAACAATGAAATTAATCTCCACGAAATTGCTGGTTCTTGCAATCAGTTTAGTATTTTATTCAAATTTATTTGCCCAAAACACCGCCGAAACTTTTGTTTATGGCGATGCCCTGCCTGATGCTCCCGAACTTTCGCCCCGTGGCGAATACAAAATTGGTGTTCGCACGCTTGATTTTGTGAACAAAAACCAAGTCGATGTACTAAAATCGAAAGGTGGAATCGACCCAATCTACGACCGACCGCTCAAAGTAGAAGTTTGGTATCCTGCCAATGTAGCGGCCGATGTGAAAGATTTGGTCACTTACGACCAAGTGATGGGTTCGTCAAACGACCCGAAACGCCCGTTGATTCCGTTTACATTTTTAGGGCGTGCTGTGCGTGATGCTGCTCCGAAAACTACCGATGGGGCATTTCCGCTCATTGTGGTTTCGCACGGGTATTTGGGTTCGAGACTTTTATTGACTTATCTGACCGAAAATCTGGCTTCAAAAGGTTACGTTGTGGTTGCAATCGACCATACCGAATCTACTTTTAGAGATGCAGCCGCATTTCCGAGTACGTTGGTCAATCGCTCGAAAGATATTTTGTTTATACTCAACCAAATAGCTGATTTAGGAAAGGCAAAAAATAACTTTTTATCAGGAATCGTTGATGACCAAAATATTGGACTTATAGGCTATTCAATGGGCGGATATGGTGTTTTGAATGTTGCAGGAGCTGGTTATAGCGATGCTTCGGTGAAATTATTCGGTGCAATGACGGGCGGCAGCAAAGCCCTTGAAGTGCGTACAGGTTCGCACCCCGATTATAGAGCAACGGTCGATAGCCGCATAAAAGCGGTAGTAGCTTTTGCTCCGTGGGGCATGGAGCGTGGCGTTTGGGACACTGAAACGCTGAAAGGTTTGACGATTCCGACGTTTTTTGTGGCAGGAAGTCAAGACGATGTTTCGGGCTACGAAAAAGGTATCAAGGCAATTTATAATGGTGCAGTAAATGCCAATCGTTATATGCTTACTTACATGAATGCTCGCCACAATGTTGCCCCAAATCCACCGCCAGCCGAATCTTTGAAGGCAGGTTTACACTTTGATGAATATTACCGCTACGCCGAACCAGCTTGGAACGAACGCCGAATCAATAATATCAATCAACACTTTGTAACTGCTTTCTTGGGAATCCATTTAAAGAAAAAAGATTATAACAAATACCTTCAGCTTAAACCGAATTCCAACGAAGGCACTTGGACAGGTTTCAAACCTCGTGCTTCGGTTGGTTTAGAACTACTTTCTTCAACGGTTTTGAAGTAGTGTTTTTAGTTTAATTTTAAGGGTAAAATTTTAAAACCTTCGCCTACAATTTTGATGTCAATTACGGCTAATATTTTGACTTTTTGAAAGTTTTTTGCTTACACAAAACAAAACCGACATAAGTTTTACTTGTGTCGGTTTTGCTTTGTGTAACTTGAATATGTAAATTTATTTATAATGCTGTTTGTACGTATTGTTGGGTTGTTTGGTAAACGATAGCAAGAATTATTTACCGCTTACTTGTTGAACATCATAGGGTATTAGCTTTATTGTTTTGGTCAATAATAAAGTCATTTACGAAGTTTTTTAATCCATATTCACCAAAAATATCTTATTTAATACCCTCTTATTAGTTTTGGCACTGAATTTGTTAATACACCTTCCATAGACAATTCGCTATCTCAAAATGGTTGTTTTTTTCAATCATCCAATTATTTAATTTACTATGTTTAGGAAAAAAGGAAGCTCCAAATTTATACTATCTACTCTATTGTTTGTAGGTAGTTTGCAAGTGATTGGACAAGGTTTTCCGACAAACCTTGAATGGCAAAAATGCTACGGCTGGAACGATTATTATGGGGATGAAGGCATAAAAATAATTCCGACACAAGATGGAAATTATGCTACCATAGGTAAGAAAAGTTTGAGCGGCGTTGAAACGGTTTGGGCTTCAAAAATAGGAACTTCGGGAAATCTTATCTGGGAAACAACCGTTTCAAATAATACCTCTTATACTGGTTTCAGTGCCCAAGATATTATTCAAAATTCGGATGGAAGCTATATTTTATTGGCAAGAATCAATGATTATTCAAGTCTCAGGTTTAATAATACTAATAATTTTAAAACGTCGGAAATTGCCAGTAAAGGAAATTTCGATATTTTGGTTACTAAACTTGACAACGATGGTAAGATGGTTTGGTTTAAAACCTTCGGTGGCGATGGAGAAGATATGCCAGTAAAAGTTCTACCGACTAATGATGGTCATTTGATGTTGCTTTCTTACACGAGTTCATACAACGGTGATATTTCCAACTCAGAGAAAAACTCATCGGGTTTTAATCAAGATTTGTGGATAACGAAATTAGACCAAAATGGTACTTTACTCGCAAAAAAATGTATTGGGGGAAGTGGCGACGAGGTAGCTTTTGATATGAAAAAAGTCGATGGTAGCTACGTCATCGTCGGAACTACCACTTCAAATGATAGCGAAATTGGACCAAATAGAGGAGGAAAAGATATTTTAGCAGTAAAAATTGATGAATCAATCAATGTACTTTGGAAAAAAACTTACGGCGGAAATCAGCGAGATGAAGCCAGAAAATTGTTGATACAAGCTAATGGAGATATTATTGTTGGATTAATTTCTAATTCATCGGATGGTGATTTTCAGTTTACCCCCAACGATATTTTTCCAATTAATTTTGAAGAAAATATTTGGTTAGTGAGACTTAATTCAAGCGGTGAACTGCAAAATAAGAAAATGTTTGGTGGTTCGGGGCGTGATATTCTCAACGATTTGATTGCAACAAGAGATGGTAATTTTGCAATTACTGGCTCTACAAGGTCAAATAATGGAAATATTCAAGACCGAAATAGAATTCCATCCAACAACAATGGAACTTACGATGCGTTCATTATGAAAATAAACAGCAACTTTGACTTTGTGTGGTCTAAAACGCTTGGCGGCTCTTCTGATGATGAAGGAAATGGTCTTGTGGAAACCAATGAAGGTGCGTTTGTGGGTCTTGGAACAACCCAATCAAACGACGGAGATGTTGTGGGAAATCATTTTAGTTCAAAAAACAATAGAGATATTTGGCTTTATAAGACAAATTATAGTTGTGAAGTTCATATCTCAACTTCCAATAATTTAGTCGCCGTCAACTCAAAAATAGTGGCTGCTGAAACCATTAGTACGTCTGATAGAGTTTCTCAAAATTCATTAGTAAGTTACGGAGCAGGAAAAAGCATTGACCTTACACAAGGTTTTGATAGCGAAATAGGAACAAATGTCGAATTTGATTTGTCGGGTTGTACTGCTATTGGTGGTATAAACCCCAATCCAATTCAGATAAAGGTCAATAACGAATGTCGTGAAGGGGGAATGAAATTTGAATTTATGCCTTTCACTCCAAATACAGATTTAGGACAGTATAAAGTATCGGTTCAAAACCTCGACCCTAAAATTGAGTTTAGTTTCAGTGGCAATACGCTAATCACTAAAAATAACCTTCCAAATAATGGAATAGCTTACTTTATTGTTAGGGTTACGAAGGATGGTTTTGATGATTTTGAGTACCAAAGCTACACCAGTACTTGCGAACACGATAATGCTTCAATAGATTGTCCAGAAAATGACCGTGATGTAATTCTTGATAAAGAATATTATAATGTAGGCGAAACTTTTACCGCCTCATGGACAGGCTCTTTATTACCTAATCAAGGACTCTCATGGTACAGAGAAAATGTAGAAGAGATTTCAAACACAGCCACAACTTTTACTGGGAGAATTACAGGGTTTCCTGCTCATATTCAGGCACAACCAGGTATGTTACCAGATTCTCGTCCTTGTCACGGCTCTACGAGAGTTGAGTTTAGAGCTAAGAAATAAAACCTTTATTCATAGAAAAAGCCCCAAAAATCATAGTTTTGGGGCTTTTTTTTAACAATATTAATCCACTACCACATTTCCACCACCGCTATAACTGCGATAATCGCCATTATACATGGCATCGGCAGTTAAGTCGGTAAGATTGCCCACTCACCTAAATCAGCAAGTTTTAGCCTAAGTTCTGGGTCTGACTTATCACCAATAATAATCGCATGAGAACGATTGTTGGGTGTACCTACTACTTCTGGCTCATTGAAAACTGGGTCATGTTCTACAATTTGTTTAGGCGTTTCGATAAGCCTAATATTGCATACATTAAATTTATAAATATAAAAATCATTCGGATTTTTATATTCATCTTTACCAACTTTCTTCTGTTTTGCAACTAACTCTCTACAATCTTCGGCTGTTGTATATTTATCCCAATCAGTAGAAAGGTTATCTCCATCTTTCGGAGTATTCGTAAAAGCACTTTCTTTTGGCAAGAAGGGGGTGTTTTTACGATTAATAAATTGGTGATGCACTCTACAAAAGAGAAAGTTTTCGTCTGGAATAAATTCTTTTTCCCACATAAACTTCTGATTATTAAGCTAATATCTTCATCCAAGTTGCCAAAAACTCTTGTATTTCATCGGTTTTCACATAACCTTTTATACTATTGATGTTATTGTAATAATCGCCATAATAATGAGCTAAATCGCTTTTATCATTTTTGAAATTAATCAACATTCGTGCCTTTGGAGTTCGCCATGACAAATCAATTGAGCCATCACGACAAGGGTTTATTTGAGGAGCTTGGATACTTATAAATTTATCTTGTAGTATATATTCACTGTAATTTTTCAAAAATTTTATTGCTCTTTTCCAAATGTCTTCGGGAATAGCCAAAGCCCCCTCTTCGTCCCAATTATCACCTAATGAAAGTAAAGTTTTAGATTCACTAATTACTTTCAAAACACTATCGTTTTTGGTGATAAAGTTCTTATTATCAATAAGTTGAATATCTAAAATGTGTTTTAACCTTTGTTTTTCTTTGGTTGGCAATTGTTCTACTAAACCAAATATTTGCTTCGGCTGTATATTTAATGTTAATGCCATATTTGTCTGTTTTCTAACAAAATTATAAAAAAAACGGATATAACATCTGTTATGTCCGTTTTTAAATTTTCTATTCCACTACCACATTTCCACCACCGCTATAACTTCGATAATCGCCATTATACATGGCATCGGCCGAAACTGGGCCGAGAATAAATTTACCACGAGAAACAACCCTTACCAAATAATAAAAAGTCTTTTCAGTAGCATCGGCTGTGGTGTAGAAGTTGATTCTATCATCACGAATATCAAAATGCTGTGGTGTAGAAGCATTTTTAATCCACGTCATATTTCGGTCTTCATTCAAACGAGGATTTTCAATCTCAAATGCCGCTGGTAGCATATCGGTTATAACTACATTTTCAACTGGTGTGCCGAGTGTGCTGCTTACGCTTACTTTCACTACTACTAATTGGTTTTGTTTTAATGTTCCAGAAATCGGTTCGCCATTTCGGGTAAAGAATTGTCGGCGAACTTTCAAGAAATTATCAGCTTCTACGTAACTGCCTGTGGCACTTAGCCCTTCTTGTTGCGAGAAATAATACAAACCGCCTTTTCCTTTGGCTGAAATATTAACCAATTTTCCTGCAATGCCTTTTTTGATATTCAAATCTGTTCCTGTGAAGTTTGCCAAAATCTTATTATCGACTGATAACGAAGCTGTTACGACAGATTCGCCAGTACGTTTGGCAATTTTACCCAAAGCCAAGAAACTAAACACC
>JBKBSS010000176.1:0-7034 GCA_046291385.1 Emticicia sp.
GCAAATTCAACTTCGTTACGAGCATTAAAAATACTTTTCAACCAGCTACGAGAACGTCTTTCAGGTTGAATATTCCATTTGATAATGTGCATCATCAAATTGGTAATATGACTTAATAATGCTCTTTGCTCTGCTTTTGCCATTACATCAATCAATTGGGTCAAACCTTCTTCAACGTCCACTAAATCACCTTCGTCAAAAGACTTTTTGAGTTCTTGTACTGCCGAAAGTTCAGAATGAGAAGCTATTTCTATCCAATTTTTCATGTTATTTCTGTTTTTTACCCAAATCTAATAAAAAACTACGCCATTACTTTCTCAGATTCTGCTTTTTTCTTTCTTTCCAACAAAACTCGCTTGTAGTCAGTTGGGAATACTTTTACAAAGTTTGAGATTTCATTATTGAAATTAGCTAAGATTCGTCCAGCTACTTCACTCTTCGTTTCCTTCAAGTGTTTTTCGATGAATGCTTTCAACATTTCTGCATCTTCGGCATCAACTGTTTCTAAACCAACCATTTCTTTGTTGCATTTTGCATCAAAAACTTTATTTGGGTCATAGACAAATGCAATACCACCACTCATACCTGCGGCAAAATTACGTCCAGTTTCGCCCAAAATAATTGCTAAACCACCAGTCATGTATTCTAAACCGTGGTCGCCAATTCCTTCAACAACAACTTTTGCACCCGAATTTCTTACGCAGAAACGTTCGCCAGCCATACCGTTGATATAGGCTTCACCCGATGTTGCACCATAAAATGCCACGTTTCCGATAATCATATTATTTTCGGCCTTAAACGTTGCTTTTCTATCTGGATAAACAACTAATTCAGCACCACAAAGACCTTTTCCGAAATAATCATTTGAATCTCCTTCGAGTTCGAGTTTTAAGCCCGTTGTCGAGAATGCACCAAATGATTGTCCAGCCGTTCCTCGGTATTTATAATGAATCGTCCCGTAAGGCAAACCAGCTCCCGCATAAACTTTCGATATTTCGTTGGAAGTCATTGCTCCAATTGAGCGGTTCAAGTTATTTACCAAGTACTCAGCTTCAACTTCTGCTTTATTTTTGATGGCAGGTTGAGCGTCTTCCATCATTTTCCAGTCAAGTACTTGCGAAATACCGTGGTCTTGCTCTTCTTGTTTGTATTGAGCAACATCCAAAGTAGTTGGCTCTTTGAATAATACGCCCGAAAGGTCAATTTTCTTGTATTTCCAGTGCGTAATATCGGTGCGTTTTTCCAGCATTTGCGATTGTCCAACCATTTCGTTGATGGTACGGAAACCTAATTCAGCCATGATTTCACGCAATTCCATTGCCAAATACGTAAACATATTGACAACGTGTTCAGGTTTTCCACTAAACATGGCACGCAATTCTTGATTTTGAGTAGCAACGCCAACTGGACAAGTATTTAGGTGACACTTACGCATCATAATACAGCCCACTGCCACCAAAGCAGCCGTTGCTACACCAAATTCTTCTGCACCAAGCAATGCTGCAATCGCAATATCTTTACCTGTACGCAACTGACCATCAGCCTGTACCGTAATTCTGCCACGCAATTTATTTTTAACCAAAGTTTGGTGTGCTTCTGCCAAACCTAACTCCCACGGCAAGCCTGCATGACGCACCGAAGATAGGGGAGATGCTCCCGTTCCGCCGTCGTGACCTGCAATCAAAACTACATCGGCGTGTGCTTTTGCAACACCTGCCGCAATCGTTCCAACACCTGCTTCTGATACTAATTTTACTGAAATTCGGGCATCACGATTGGAATTTTTCAAGTCATAAATCAATTGAGCCAAATCTTCAATCGAATAAATATCGTGGTGTGGTGGTGGAGAAATCAAACCAACACCTGGCGTACTGTGACGCACACGACCAATCCAATCATCGACTTTATGGCCTGGAAGCTGTCCACCTTCACCAGGTTTTGCTCCTTGTGCCATTTTGATTTGTAGTTCTTTGGCATTGGTCAAGTAATGACTCGTTACACCAAAACGTCCAGAAGCTACTTGTTTGATTGATGAATTGAGGTTATCACCATTTTTATCTAATTCATAACGAATTTCATCTTCTCCACCTTCACCCGAATTTGAGCGGCCACCGATACGGTTCATGGCAATTGCCAACGTCGTATGAGCTTCCCACGAAATCGAACCGAATGACATTGCACCAGTAGCAAAACGCTTGAAAATACTTTCGATTGGCTCAACTTCTTCTAAAGGAATTGAAGCTCCTTTTTTGAATTGAAGCAATCCACGAAGCGTTAAAGCATCTTTGCTTTGGTCGTTGATGAGTTTTGAATATTGCTTGAAAATTTGGTATCCTTTGTCCAAATCTTTCTCGCCAACTCGTCCTGATTGTTGCAGTAAGTGAATCGACTGTGGATTAAACATGTGACGTTCGCCACGTTGTTTCCATTGATAAACGCCACCAACTTCGAGTCTTTTGATTGATTCTTGTGGCGTTTCGGGGAATGCTACACGGTGACGAACAAAGGATTCTTTGGCGATTTCGTCCAAGCCCATGCCGCTGATACGTGAGATTGTTCCCGTGAAATATTTGTCAATTACTTGTTTGTTCAGACCGATACACTCAAATATTTGAGCTCCCTGATAAGATTGTAATGTCGAGATTCCCATTTTCGAGAAAATCTTCAATAATTCTTTATCAACCGCCTTGATATAGTTTTTATTTAATGTGTAATCATCAAACTCACCTTCGATTAAGCCTTTTTTGTTCATCCAAGAAAGTGTCTCGAATGCCATATAAGGACAAATTCCCGAAGCACCATAACCAATTAGGGTTGCAAAATGATGCGTTTCCCAAATATCACCTGCTTCAACCAAGATTCCCGCTTTTCCACGAATACCTTTTCTGATGAGGTGATGGTGAATGGCAGCCGTTGCCAGCAACGAAGGAATCGGAGCGTGGTCAGTATCAATGGCACGGTCAGAAAGAATCAAAATCTCGAAACCATCTTCGATGGCATCTTCGGCATAACGACAAATTCTTTCCAAACCAAAAGCTAAGGCTTTACCAATATCTTCGCTCGTTGAATTGAAGTAAGTATTGATTGTTTTTGCTTGGAAACCTTTGTAATCAACAAAGCGAAGTTTATCAAATTCTTCGATTGTCAAAACTGGTTGGTCAAGCTGCACCAAACGGCAGTGAGCTGGCGTTTCTTGAAGAATATTTTCATTAGCACCCACAAACGAAATCAATGACATGATTGAACGCTCACGAATTGAGTCAATCGGTGGGTTGGTAACTTGAGCAAATAATTGCTTGAAATAGTATGATAAATGCTGACTTTGGTCGGAAAGAATCGCCAGCGGCGTATCAACGCCCATTGAACCAATAGCTTCCATGCCCGATTGTGCCATCGGAGCCAAAATCATGCGTAAATCTTCTGATGTATAACCAAATGTAATTTGGCGTTTCAATAAAGCTTCTTCGCTGTATTGTTGGTACGGACGAATCGACTTTGGAAGTTCTTCAGTTTTGATTTTGTTTTCATCCAACCATTCTTGGTACGGCTGACGTGAACAAATATCGGCCTTCACTTCTTCGTCTGGAATGATACGGCCTTGCTCCATATCAACGACAAACATTTTGCCAGGTTGTAAACGACCTTTTGAAACTACTTTCGCTTGGTCAATATCCAAAACTCCAGCTTCTGATGCCATGATAACTGTATCATCGTCCAAAACCCAATAACGTGACGGACGAAGACCATTTCTATCAAGTGTTGCACCAACCATTTTTCCATCGGTAAATGAAATCGAAGCTGGGCCATCCCACGGCTCCATAATGGCAGCGTGGTATTCATAAAATGCTTTTCTTTGCTCATCCATTGCGTCGTTTCCGTCCCAAGCTTCTGGCACGAGCATCATCATTACATGCGGTAATGAGCGACCTGATAAGTAAAGCAATTCGATAACGTTATCCAATTGTGCTGAATCTGAATTTCCTGCATCACAGATTGGTAAAACCAAATCCATTTCTTCTTTCGTGAAAAATTCAGAAATGAATGATTTCTCTCCCGCACGAATCCAGTTTACGTTTCCTTTTACAGTATTGATTTCACCATTGTGAGCAATAAAGCGGAATGGCTGAGCCAATTTCCAAGAAGGAAAAGTATTGGTCGAAAAACGAGAGTGAATAACTGCAAATGCAGAAGTTACCGCCTCGTTGTGTAAATCAGGGAAATAATATTTCAATTGTTCGGTAGTCAATTGCCCTTTGTAAGAGATTGTTCTACACGAAAGCGACGAGAAGTAAAAATGCTCTTTTGCTCCAACAACAGCCTCACGGATAATGCGAGAAGCATATTGGCGAAGAATATATAATTTACGCTCAAAATCAATTTCTTCTGTAATATCAACTGGGCGTTTGATGAAAACTTGTTCAACGTTTGGCTCAACCGAAGCAGAACCTTCACCCAGAATATCACCTTTAGTTTCAACCACACGATAGCCAAGTAGCTCTAAACCCAATTTTTCAATCTTACGGTTCAAAATATCACGGCATTCTTCACGCTCGGTTTTATCCATCGGGAAGAAAATCATACCAACGCCATATTCACCAACAGCAGGTAGATGAAAGTTAAGTTTATTACATTCATCCAAAAAGAACTCGTGAGGAATTTGGAGTAAAATACCCGCACCGTCACCAGTATTAGGGTCGCAACCACATGCACCACGGTGGTCCATGCGTTCGAGCATTTTAATCGCATCGGCTACAATTCCGTGCGACTTGCGTCCTTTCAAATGGGCCCTAAAGCCAATTCCACAAGCATCATGCTCAAACTCTGAGCGATATAGGCCTTGCTGTTGCTCTGTAACCTGTTCAGTTTCAGTCATCGTACCAGTATAATAGTGATTTGAAATTGTACAACACGGAACGTGATTCCGAGTGTGATTTTGTTGTATTAAATGTATAAATCATAGACCTATATAATCTTTTGTAACGTATATACAGGACGTAGGTTTATGATAAATACATTGCAATATAATACCAAATATATTTGGCATAATAACATTTAAACCAAATTTTCTTTCATCAATAAAAAATACTTGTTTTAACAACAAATATTATGAGAAAAATACAACGGAGGGATACAGCAAATGTGAAAAATATAAGTATAAGTTACTATTTGTGATAAAGATGCTTTGCTGCAAATTTGGTCAATATATTGGTTATAAAGGCATTAGGCAAGCAGAGTAATATTGGATATTTTTTAGAATATATAATTTTACTTATGGAAGAATTTATATAACTATTAGAAGAGATTTAGGGGATTTTACTACTAAATTACTGATAATCAATATTTTATATTTATTTTTATGCTTCACCATCAAAATCAGTTATGATTATTCAAAAAAGTAAATTATTCACAACACTTCTTTTAATTTTTTCTTTTCAATTTTTATCTGCCGCATCATTCGACAAATACTTCCCAAAACTAATTAAGTTTGAAGGCCTTGGCTACGGAATTCACCAGCCAATTTGGGGCGACAAATCATTTACAAAAAGCGAAGCGTACCAAATTTACAAAAAACATTATTGGGATAAATACAACGCTTCGATGTTTAAAAGTCAAGGCGTAGCAGAAGTGCTAATTGACCAACTAATCAATGCGGGCGTGGGCAAAGAATGCGTAAATATCAAGGCTTTTGAGGCCATCATTGGAGTAAAACAAGACGGTTATCTATCAATAAGCGATATTAAAAAGGCAAATACTTTTGTTTTGTCTGAGCATATCATCAATCCGTTCGTCAATTATCGTTTACATTATTATAATAGCCGTCCCAATGTTAAAAAATATAGAGGTTGGATAACTCGTGCAAAGAGTTTTTATCGTAAAACCAAAGAAGGTAATTTATTGGCCGACTATCTGATTTTGCCAAAAATGTTGATAAAAGAGGAAGAATCTATCATTACTGAATATAAAGCCGAAGAAATATTGGTGACTAATCAATAAAATCTGAGGGCGTAAAAATACTATCAGTCTCAAAACTACCGTTTTATTGATTGATAGTATTTTTTTGGCAAAAATTTTGCCACCATGAAATCTAATTTTTTACTGAGAGGATTATATTGTTGTTCCGAAAAACCAATAGCCCAATATTGTTGAAGATATGAAGTAATACACAAACCTTACCCGATAACCTCTTCCTTAAAACGCTTCATGATTTCTCCTTTCAGCGATGAAAAGAGGGGAGAAGCGTGTCACACAAGAACAAAAAAAAGACAGCCAAGAAGCCGCCTATTTTTTATCTAACCTAAACTAATAGAATTGATAGTTTGGTTGATGAATATTTGTTAAAACTAAATATTTTATTCTACAAATCCAACACCTACGGTTCCGTTGCTGCTTTCGTCTATCAAAATAAACGAACCATTGGCTGGATTATCTTCGTATTTATCGGCAAAAACTGGACTTGCGGTTTTTAATGAAATCCAACCGATTTCGTTGAGTTTCAAACCACCATCGGCAGGGGCCTCATTGCTCAACGACATATTTTTGATGTCGATAACAGAGTTTATATTTGTAATCTTAGCTTTTACTCGATTGATACCGTGTTGGAGCAAATAAGTTTTGCCAACGGTAAGCATTTGGCTATCGAGCCAGCAAATTTTTGCATTGATTTCTTTACTTGCAGAAGGTTGTTCGCCCACTTTCACGAGCATATTTCCACGACTCACGTCAATGTTATCTTCGAGCGTAATTACCACTGAATCTTTGGCATTTCCAGATTCTAATTGAGTGCCAAATTTCTCAATAGTTTTGATTTTGCTAATTTGTCCGCTTGGAAGTGCCTCAATTAAATCGCCCACTAAGAATGTTCCGCTGGCGATTTTTCCTGCGTAACCTCTGTAATCGTGGTATTCTTCGGTTTTTGGTCTTACTACGTGTTGAACTGGGAAACGTGCTTGAATTGTGCTGAGTTCAGTGTTTTGAGTGCTGAAATTTTCTAAGGTTTCAAGCAAAGTTGCACCATCATACCACGGTGTTTCTAC
>JBKBSS010000177.1:0-7016 GCA_046291385.1 Emticicia sp.
GTGTTGGGATATTTGGTTGTTTTGTCTCCTTATCAACCATTGTTGGTAGCGGCGATGTTGTTTCTTCCATCGGTACTTTTGTTTCTTTAATCGAAAACTCGCATTGCTTAATCGCCAAAACCGACTCTTCCATCAAACCTTCTTTGGCGGCTTGATAGTAATAAGACATTGCTTTTTTGAGCATATCGGCCGTAGCGGCTGGTGTACGCTGACGCATCGCCAAACGTTGCAATTCTGTTCCTTGTGCCAGCGTAATATGAGCAATCTGCCCACGATTAGGGTCATCGGGGTTCATGCTTACCAATTCCAATAGGTTTTCTTTGGCAGGTGCGTATCTTTGCAGAGCAAAATAATCTTTAAATTTTTTGGTAAGATACAATGCGTGCGAACTATTCTTTATTTGCTCACTAATTTGGCTTGATGCTTCAAATTCTGGTAAATTTGCACATTCACGGTATTTAAAAAACGCATCCCAATAACGTCCTGATTTGAAATAAGTATCGGCATCATCGAGCATGTACGCACGAGATACTTGGGCATTACTTGCCAGTGGCAGTAGAATAATCCAAGAATTGAGTGTAATAAAACGAAGCAGTTTCATAAATTATGATAGATTTAAGCCATTAACTAAACAAAAAAACGAATGTAAAGGTTTGAATATCAATAAATTATATGTTTAGTTACTGATTGTTTCGGTACATCTTATATAACGTATTTTGTTACAAAATTATTGAATAATTACTATTAAAAACAATTAGCTTTTGCAAAAATTCATAACTGATATAAAGAGTTTTATCGCTCAAAACACGGATTTAGTAATTGACGAAAACCCGATTGGCTTTCCAGATACACCGTTTATCTATTTATTTTTTCCAGAAAAAAACTTAGTCTTGCATTGTGTTTTGCTGGAAAATGAGGTTGATGATGCCACTTTTTTTCAGAAACTTAGCCAGTTATTTGCCCAAAAAGACATTAGAGTTATCCATCTTTGGGAAGATGTTTGGCAAACCAAAAGGAGCATCGTTGAGTCAAGATTGATGTCTTTATTTGGCAAGAGCGAAACCATTCCCGCTCGACTAACCCAAGTGCAGCGAATCGACAAGCCAACGCTGGATAAGTTTCTGATAAACAATCATTTACAGAGCAAAGTCAATGCCAGATTGAAGTACGGTTTGTTTCTGCCCAGTCGCTATTTTAGGGTTATTCAGAATGAAAAAGTTTTGCAAGAAAACGCCAATAAAGAGGCGTTTTTGGTGGCGGTTGCATCGTTTAGCAATGCCAAAAAAATTATCAGAGAAGGACAAGAGTTTCGCTCCTATGAACTGATTCGATTTGCCAATTATAAGGGTTTTACGGTTGTTGGTGGACTCAATAAATTATTGAAAATGTTTATTGACGAACACGCTCCCGACGATATTATGACTTACGCCGATGCCGATTGGTCGGACGGAACAAATTACGAAAAAATAGGTTTTGACCGAATCGAACTAACACCTCCGCTGACTTTTGAACTTGATAATGAGACTTTTACGAGAAAATTGGCCGATGAAAATACAAAAACAAAGATTTACAACTCAGGAAATTGGAAATTTTTGATGAAATTGAAAAGTGATGCAGAAAGAGAATAATCAACCTTTAATCGTGATTTTAGGGCCAACGGCTTCGGGAAAAACGAAGTTGGCGGTCGATGTTGCATCAAAACTTAATGGCGAAATCATCAGTGCCGATAGCCGACAAGTTTATAAAGGAATGAACATCGGAACGGGCAAAGATTACGAAGATTATTTGCCTTTTTTCAAGCAAAATCAAGATTGGTCAGCGGGTATCGAAGGAGTGCATTTGATTGATACTGTGGAAGCAGGCGACAGTTATAATGTAGCGTTTTTTCAAAGAGATTTTCAGAAAGCCTATCAAGATATTATTTCTCGAAATAAAACTCCCATTTTGTGTGGCGGCACAGGAATGTATATTGAGGCTGTTTTACGAAACTACGAAGATACGCAAGTGCCTATCAGTCAAGAATTTAGAGATGAATTATCGCTAAAAACTGATGAAGAATTAGAAAGTATTTTTCAAGAAAAATACGCCCAAGTAAATCAAAATGCTGATATTTCAACAAGAAAAAGATTGATTCGTGCCATAGAAATTGGAGAGTTTAAGATTCGAGAAGCGGGCGGGCGGCGTTCCGCATTCGAGATACGAGATACGGGAGATGAGACACCAGAATTAGTAAAAAATATTCAGAACTTCGGCATTTTTATTCCAGTGGAAGTTCGTCGAGAAAGAATCACGAAACGCTTGCACAACCGCCTCCAAAATGGCATGATTGAAGAAGTAAAATTTTTGCTGGAAAGTGGAATTTCAGCCGAAAAGTTAATTTTCTACGGCCTTGAATATAAGTTTATTACCGAGTATTTGGTTGGTGATTTATCTTATGATGAAATGGCCAAACGCCTCGAAATAGCGATTCATCAATTTGCTAAACGCCAAATGACGTTTTTCAGAAGTATGGAGCGTAAAGGTTTAAAAATCAATTGGTTAGATGGAATACAACCCGTTGAAAAAATGACTGAAGAGATAATAAATAGAACCAGTCTTTAACTATGACACGCACAGCGTGCCATGAGTTTTTGAGCAAATTAGTGTCTTTTTTGAACTCATTAATAATTAAACATTCACCATTAGCCATGCGTACAGTAGCCATTTTTATTTTTGATGATGTAGAAGTTTTAGACTTCGCAGGCCCATTCGAGATTTTCGGAGTAACAGGAAAACAAAATGGGGGAGAAGGACTTTTTGATGTTTTTACGGTAGCCGAAAAACCAAAAATAGCCGCTCGAAATAACCTAATCATCGAAGCAACTTACACTTTTGAAAATTGCCCAACACCTGATATTTTATTGATTCCTGGCGGTGGTGGATTTAAACCTGACGGAACTCCTTTCGGTAGTCGTCGAGAAGTAAATAACCCAAAATTGCTTGATTGGGTGCGAGAAATGAATGATAAGGTAGAATTATTGTTATCGGTTTGCACAGGTTCATTGATTTTGGCAAAAGCAGGTTTGCTCGAAGGTCTTTCGGCTACAACTCATTATAAGACTGTTGATGCAATGCGAGAAATTGCTCCAAATACCGAACTTTTTCCAGAAAAACGTTGGGTTGATAATGGTCGAATTATTTTGTCGGCTGGCGTTTCGGCAGGAATTGATATGTCGTTGTACGTAGTTTCAAAACTTCATGGTGAAGCTGCCGCTGTTGAAACTGCTACATATATTCAGTATGATTATTGGACGTAAAAATCAAGGCTGTCAGGGTTTTGAACCCTGCCAGCCTTACACTAAATATTCCTTCAGAACTTTTTCACCGAATTGATATCCATAATCAAATAACTGCCATCAATATTCGTGTAGTTGAGTTTCACAAAGCCGTATTCTTCGTTGTAGTAAACCACGAGTCGAGTTTCGCCTACTGAACTTTGGGCGTTGGCATCAATAATGAAGCATTTCAAGAAACCAATATTGGTTTTTATGGTCTGAATATCTCGGATTCGATAGCTACTGTTGACTTCAACCGCCCCTTGCCAAGTTTTCCACTTGTTGCTGCCGCCCACATCGCTGGTGGTGTGAGTGCTATACCAAGTATTATCTTTGATGAGCGGCTCACGAATTTCTGGGTACGGATTTAATTCCGTAATTAAAAAATGACCTTCTGTTGGAGGCGTTACCGAAATATCGCTGCACACTTCTACCAATCCTGTTTGTTCGTGCTTCATTCCTCGGCGTTCTTTGCTCAAATAGTCGTATTGTAGGAGCGAGGCTTGTCCGAAATAATCTCCTGCTTTCACGGTCATGGCCAAGAAATGAATGGCACTATAATCTTGCTCGAAAGTTAGTTTAGATTTACGTTCGAGTTTCCAACTTAGTTCAAAAGGAGCAATATGTTCGGGTTTGGTGAATAGTTTTACAAGTAAAGTATCTTTTTCTTTCAGAAAATAGTATTTGTAATAAAACTGACGGTACTGGGTATAAATGGTGTTATCATCGGACAAATGCTTCATTTCTTCAAAGCTCTGACCGAATGTATTTTGTAAGGTAAACCAGCAAATGGTTATAAAAACGAATAATCTCATAGTAACTTCGAGATAATGTATGACTTAACCCCTTCAAAATCAGTGCCATAAAACCACTCAAAAGCATCTTGATTCTTAAACCAAGTCATTTGGCGTTTGGCATATCGCCGAGAATTTCGCTTCAAAAGCTCTACCATCGTGGCATAATCGTAGTTGCCATCCAGGTATTCAAATATTTCTTTATAGCCTACGGTTTGCAAAGCATTATGATTTCGGTAATCAATCAAAGCCTTCACTTCTTCAATCAAACCATTTTTTAGCATCAAATCCATACGCAGATTGATGCGTTCATATAATTGCTCACGTGGACGTTCGATACCAATTTTGATGATATTAAAGCTCCGTTCGACACTGATTTTTTTATGGAACGAAGAAAACGGTCGCCCCGAACTCAAACAAACTTCTAAAGCCCGCACCACTCTTTGGGAGTTTTGCAAATCGGCGGTTTCGCAATATTCAGGGTCGAGTTTTCGGAGTTCTTCGGCCATTATTTCGAGTTCGCCTTTTTCCAATCTTTGCATTAATTCTTCTCGCAATGCGAGTGGAGCTTCGGGCATTTCGTCGAGTCCGTCGGTGATAGCTTTCACAAAAAGTCCCGAACCGCCCGTCATAATCGCTAATTTTTTTCGCTGAAAAATATCGTTTTCGAGTAATTTGATAGCATCTCGCTCGAAATCTCCCGCACTATAATATTCATTAATGCTGTGCGAATCAATGAAATGATGCACCACGCCTGCCATTTCTTCGGGTGTAGGTTTGGCCGTTCCGATGCTTAATTCCTTATAAAACTGTCGAGAATCGCACGAGAGAATTTCGGTATCAAACGCCTTGGCGAGTTTTACGCACAAATCGGTTTTGCCGACGGCCGTTGGCCCGACAATAATAATTAAGTTACTTTTCAAACAAGATTCAGTCAAATTTTCAGAAATGGACATTATTTGTAGTTCAATAAAAATGCCTAAAATTAATCATTTTTACGAAATTTGTTTTAAATTTATTCAATTACCCTATTCACTCATTCACTCAATCATTCATTCAAAATTAGCTTTACATGGAATTTTTGCTTTTTCTTGTCGCCATTGCCATCGGAGGAATTGCCGCTTGGCAGATTTTTAATTGGATGTACGGGAAAAAACTGCGTGATAATAAAGAGGAACTTCGTCAAGAATCAACGCTTCTGCTCGAACGTATCGAAAAAGTTTTCAAAGTCGTAATGGCCGAAGGATATTTTACCGAAATCTATGACCACAGTAGCAAAAAAGAATTTATGGGCTTTTTCAAAGTCAATAAAAAAGCTTTGGTAGTTTCGAGAGCGAAGGTTTCAGTAGGTTTTGATTTTGGAAAAATGAAAGTAAAGCGAGACGAAACAACTCGAAAACTGGTGGTTGAACAATTTCCAGAAGCAGAAATCTTGTCGATTGATACGGATTATAAATTTTATGACATCGACCAAGGTTGGCTCAATAAATTCAACCACGAAGATTACACGAATATCTTGAACGAAGCCAAAAAAGTGATGCAAGAAAAAGCCCTCATGAGCGATTTGCCAAGAGTAGCAAACCGACAAGTAGGGCTAATGATGAGCCAATTGGCAGCCTCGATGAATTGGGAAGTTGAGTTTAATCAATTACCCTTTTCTGAGCAAAAAACACTCGCTGAGTTTGCTAATTTTCAAGAAGAATCGTAGGGGCGTATCGCATACGCCAGCAATCTTCACCAAATCAAAATTTTAGAAATGATTATTTTATAGTTGTGGTCTCGTCGGGAATCGAACCCGAATCAAACGTTTAGGAAACGCTTATTCTATCCGTTGAACTACGAAACCGATAATATTTCAACAAAAATATAAAGAATTTGTTTCCAAAGCATTACTCAACGCCAATTTCATCAATAAATAACCAAGCAGGGCTACCTTTCCCTGGGTGATTATCGGGTAGTTTTCCGTAATTTTGAGCTACAACTTTTACAAAACGCCCTTTTTTGCCATCAATTCCTACGCTTAATTGTTGTACAACTTTTTCTTCACCTTCTAAGTTGCCCAGTTGCATTTTCTTGGCACTCGTAAATTTTTTGCCATCTTCCGAAACAAAAACTTCTACCTCACGAGGTAGCATAATCCACGAAGATTTTGCACGTAAAAAAGCAAATGAAACAGCTTGTAGGTTCATTACTTGTCCTAAATCAATGGTTACATCGAGGTTTTTGCCCTCAAAACCTACCCAAGTGTCCAAATTTCCCGCTTCGCCTTTTACGCCATTGGTTAGACCGTAAGCTTCTCCACCAAGATATTTTGTTGGCTGGCTTGCCAAAGTATATTTTCGTCCCGTCGATTTATTGATGTAATAATATTTGCTCATATCCTTACCCAATTTCTGCCCGTTAGCTGTAAATGCGGCTGCTCTGACCGTGGCATTCTTGGTCACGACTACGCCCGTTGGCTGATAAACTAATGAGCTTGCCGTTGGCTCTGTGCCATCAATTGTATATTGAATAACTGATTGATTATCAGATGTTTGTAGTTTTACGGCCACTTGACTTTTAGCATTTACCGACGAACTCGCTGAAACATCATAATACGCATTTGAATAATTTACTGCCAAAAATCTGAGACGCTCAAAGTGAGTTTTTAAGCGAGTTGTAAAGTCTTTGTAATCTTTCGCATTATTGGCTGTCCAACCTACTTCGGCCAAAGCCGATGCTCTTGGAAAAACCATATATTCGGCATGGCTTGCGGTTGAAATATATTCAGTCCAGACGTTTCCTTGTACGCCCAAAATATGTTTGGCTTGTTCGGCCGTAATTCCCGCAGGAATCGGATTGTACGAATACACTTTTTCGAGCGGTAAAAATCCACCAATCGCCACTGGTTCTGATGATGGGTCTGACT
>JBKBSS010000178.1:0-6978 GCA_046291385.1 Emticicia sp.
ATGAAACTCATACGGCGTCTTTAAGAAAGGTTTAATCATCCTTTTGTTAAGGATTCTGTACGCAATCTTTATTTACAGTTAATTCAGTAGTTGGAATTGGCCAAACATACTCAGATTGACTTGCATTTACTGCATTAACAGGGCCTTTTGCAGGGAAAGATGCGTTTGTGCGAGTAATATCAAACGAACGTAAACCTTCGCCTAAAAACTCAATTCTTCTTTCCGTCAAGATTGCTGTAATCAAATCTGCTTTGGTTGCTGGGGCTAATACTGAGCCTTTTGAACGGCTACGTACTGCATTCAATAAAGCTACCGCAGAAGCATCAACACCAGTTGCCAAACGAGCTTTTGCTTCCGCATAACTCAATAAAACTTCGGCATAACGCATCACAGGAACCCAATCAATGAATGGAGATGCCCCTGTAAATTTGTTGAGGTATATTCTTGTACCGTTTACCGCTGTAATTTTTTTACGGTCATCAGTATCTGCAAAACTTGCCGAGCCGTAGATTCCAGTTGGGTTCAACGAAAACTCACCACCACCTACTGGACCAGCCAAATAGTAAAATCCTAATTGATTTTGAGTACCAGGTACATCGTTAGTTGCCATTGGCATTGACAAAATCGACTCAAGAGTTTTGTAAGTAGTAAAGATTGCCGCAAAGTTGGCATTCAATTCATGTCTTACACCAGCTGCAGCTTTAAATGGAGCGGCCGTCGGAACGATTTTGGCCGCTTCGGTTGCTACTTCACTGTATTTGCCCATTGCCAAATACGCTTTCACCTTCAAGGCAATAGCTGTATTTTTATGAGCTCTCGTTACGTTCAAATCTTGCGTAGCATAGTTTGCAGGCAAATTGGTTTCAGCAAAATTCAAATCGTCTAAGATTTGTGTATAAACCTCAGCTACTGTCGAGCGTTTCAAGTTGTTTGAATTTCCAGCACCATTTTCACCTTTCAAACGCAATGGTAAGCCCAAAGAAGCACCATTATCTTTTGTGTATGGTTGTGCATAAATATTCACCAACGAAAGATAAGCTAATGCTCTCAAGAAACGAGCTTCTGCTTTGTAATTAGCCAATTTATCAGCGGTAATCTTAGCAGGAGCAGCATCAACTTTATCCAAAAACAAGTTCATGTTATTGATAGAAGCGTAAGCTGTTACCCAGAGGTTATTTACTTCGTTTGAAGACGCATTAATGGTGAAGTTCCAAGTCTGAAGACCAGTTACACCATTATTAGTTTGGTTCAAGAATTCTTCACCTCTGATGTCGTTATAAATAAAATAACGTCCACCCAGGAAGTTACCATTCTTAACGCCACGATAAAGGCCATTTACTAATGATTCAACTCTATCTGGGGTATCGTAAGCACTCAAATCAGAAACCGAAGTTTGCGGAACTGGGTCGAGGATATCATCCTTACAGCTACTTATCGAAAATGCCAACATGGCAGTAACGAGTAGTTTAGTGTATATTGTATTTTTCATGATGTTTGATTTCAATAATTAGAATGTTAGACTTAAACCAGCAGAAAATGTTCTGGCTTGTGGCACTGAGTTACGGTCGATACCAGGTGCTAAGTTTGAGTTACCATTGGCTGATGTCTCAGGGTCAGTACCAGAGTAGTTTGTAATCATAAAAGCATTTGTTACTTGGGCAAATACACGTGCGTTTGTCAATTTTATTTTATTGATAAGGCTCGTTGGTACGTTATAACCCAAAGCAATGTTACGGCATTTAATGAAATCTCCTTTCTCAACATTGTTTGAGATTGGGAATGATGAACCATTCGAGATATTATCACCATAAACCACTCTTGGCCATGAACCGCCAGTATTTGATTCAGTCCAACGGTCTAAGATGTCAGCTTCGTTGTTCCAGAAACGTTGGTCGTGCAAACCTGCTTTTGTACCATTATATACATAGAAACCAGCAGCATAAATCAAACTAACCGATAAATCGAATTTTTTGTAGCTGAAATTATTGTCCCATCCACCATATACTTTCGGAATTGTATTACCCATGATTTTAGAATCAGAAGCGGCTGTAATTGCAGGGGCAGTTGTGCCATCAAGGAATGTCCAACGGCTTTTGCCAGTAGCTACCGCATGAGAATACTGCACTTCTTGTCCTTTGCCGTTTACGTAAATACGCTGACCATTTGCAGGATTTACTCCTCTTGTTTCAACTACGTATAAGCTACCCAAAGAATTTCCAACTCTTGTGATATTGGCAGTTTCTAATGAAGTCACGCCGAAAATATCAGAGTTTCCTTCTGCCAAAGCTGTAATTTCATTTTTCTGACTTGCAATGTTGAACGCAGTATTCCATTTGAATGCTTTATTGTTGATAATAGTAGCATTGATAGCAAATTCGAGTCCTTGGTTATACATCGAACCTACGTTTTTCGCTACTGAGTTTCCTGGTACACCCATTGATGGAGCTAACGGAGAGTTAAGAATCAAACCATCAATATTATTTTTGTAGTAAGTCAATTCTCCAGTGATTTTGTCATTCAAGAAACCGAAATTCAAACCAATATCTAATTTTGTACTTGTTTCCCATTTCAAATCAGGATTACCCGCTTGTGAGAAATACAATGCTGGAGACCCACCACCGTAGTTACCGAAACTGTACAAACTCAATGAAGCAAAGTCACTGATTCCAGCATTACCTACTTTACCATAACTTGTTCTAAGTTTCAAAGTAGAAATCTTATCGCCGAGAGCATCTTTGAAGAATGTTTCTTCTGAAAGATTCCAACCTGCTGATAAACCATAGAAATTACCAAATTTCTTACCTGCTGCTAAAGCCGACAAACCATCACGACGTAAACTTGCTGTGAAGTAATAACGCTTTGCATAATCATAAGTCAAACGACCGAAATATGATTGAAAACCGTTTTCTGTCAAGAAATTAAAAGGAGGATTGTTGTTTACCGTATAATCACCTTCGTAAACATTAAAGAATGGGTCGGCTACTGTCTGACGAGAAGCACTCCACATATTACGTTTTGAATATTGTTGTTCTGTACCCAAAGTTGAACTAATAGTATGCTTTTCAGCAAATTTTTGGTTATAGTTCAAATAATTTTGCCATGTCCAACGTGTGCTTTTGTAAAGATAGTTAGCTGCAATACCTTTAGCCGCAAAACCATCACCGTGAATCGGGTTATTGAATGTACGAGAATCAACAGTTTGATTATCAATACCATAATCCGTACGGAACGATAGGTTTTTGGTAAAGCTATAAGTTGCATAAACATTCGACAAGAAACGGTCGGTTTGTGCAGTTGCTTTATCTAAGTCAAGTAATACAACTGGGTTATAAAAACCGCTACGGTCTTTGTTCAATAAATTACCTGGGCTATTTGCCAATGCACCAGCAGTATTAATATTGTAAGAACCATCTGGCAAAAACGCAGGAATGTTTGGTGCAGTTACCAACGGCACACGACCTAAACCACCAGTATTAAAAGTTGTTCCAGACAAAGAGCCACTGTTTGGGGCAAAAGCATCCGAAGAACTGTATGTTACGTTTGCACCAAAAACTAATTTCTCAGTTACGTTATGGCTGATATTCAAACGTGCGTTTTTACGCTCGAAAGTATTTTTCTTCAAAAAACCTTCTTGGCTTGTGTAGCCACCTGAGAAATAATACGAAGATTTTGGAGTTGCTCCCGAAATATTGATATTATGACTTTGCGAGAAACCAGTTTGGAAAACGTAGTCATACCAATTAGTATCGTAAGGTTTACCGTTCGGGTCTAAGTTTTCAAAATACAATGGGCTGTATGCCTGACCAGCCAAAGTAGCTCTGTTTTGTTCAGCCTCGTTTTTCATCATAATATACTCAGAACCATTCAATAAATCGAATGTTCTGTATGGCGTAGTCCAGCCAACGTTTGTATCATAAGTAATCGTTGATTTACCAGCTTTACCTTTTCTGGTAGTGATAACCAATACACCATTTGCCGCACGTGAACCATAAATGGCAGTAGCCGCCGCATCTTTCAAGATGTCGATAGTTTCGATGTCGTTAGGATTAATGTCTGAAAGTGGATTTGATGCAATTCCTCCTGGCCCAGCGGCACCTGCATCTTGCGAGAAAACGATAACTCCATCAACAACAATTAATGGATAAGAACTCGAAGTGATTGAATTGAAACCACGTACACGAATAATTGGTGGGTTATTCAATACACCATTTGGAATACTGATGTTTACACCTGCTGCTTTACCCGAAAGTAATTGGTCAAACGATTGAGCAGGAATTGATTTAATGGCATCGCCTTTGATAGTCGAAACCGCCGACGTTACATCCTTACGGTTTTGAGTACCGTAACCCACAACTACCAACTCCTCTAATTGAAGACCGTCGTTAGACAAGGTAACATTAATTACCGATTTGCTGCCTACTGCAACTTCTGAAGACTTCATACCAATAAAACTAAAACTTAAAGTTTCATTAGCACTTGCATCAATCGCAAAGTTACCCTGTGCGTCAGTCTGAGAACCTCTTGCAGTGCCTTTGACCTGTACCGTTACACCTGGTAATGCGGAGCCATCATCTGATGATGTTACTTTGCCAGTAACTCTTTTGCTTTGTGCCAATACGGCCAAAGAGAAGAGCAATCCCAGCATACTAAGAAGTAGTTTTTTCTTCTTCATTTAGTTTGTTATTTTGGTTAATAATAAAAAAATACTGGTACAAAAATAGTCACTATTTTAAATAATTGTAATAAATAAACGTTTTTTCTAATGAAAATATAATATTGAATTGATAGATTAATACAGAAAAAATATACCAAAACTGTATTATTGAAACTTCAAAATAAAAAAGGGGAAATTGACAAAAATGCAAAATAATTGAAAACTATTTACGAAATATGCAAAAGCAGACTGTTTGCAGAATAACATAGAACCGATTATAATAACGCCCGCTAACAAAGAAATGTTTCAACAAATTAGATACTTTTGTGTGTTATACAATCTGTCCATCTTCAAAAAGTATTATTTAGATGAGTAACCTTACCGAACAGAAAGACGTACTTTTTAAGAAAATACAAGCAATCAACGACCGTGAGGCGTGCTTGAAGTTTTTTGTGTTGCTGCAAGAACTCATCGAAATCGCTAATGTTGACATCGACGACCCACGCATCGCATTTTCGGTCAGAAAAGATAAAGGTATTACGGCCAATATCAATTTTTATGCCGCTCTCAAACTTTACCGCCAAAGTGGTGTATGGCTCGAATTGATGTTTTTTAAACGTGACCAGCCGCTTTTTGATAAATACAAAGAAGTAATAGTTCAGACAAATTCGGATGGCTCGGACTTTATTACGGCAAAAGTTCCCTCGGAAAACAAACGAATTCTCGACGATACAAAAATTATGAGTGCCTGGCAACATTGCTTAGAAGAACTCAAAGCTACGGCCGCATCGAGCAAGAAAAAAGAATCGCATAATCATTTCATGTATCAGATTGCCGAAAATGAAAGTCTTCGGAACGAATTTTTCTGGGAAATTTCAAACCCTGATAGTGAAAAAGACTACAACGAAAGTGTGAGTCTGTTACACGAAGATGAACCTATTTATGTAAAAAAGCTCAACATCCCGCTCAACCTTATATTTGTAGGCCCACCAGGAACTGGTAAAACCTACGAAGTTCAACAACTTGCCAAACAAACTGATTGTCAATTCATTACTTTTCATCAATCGTATAGCTACGAAGAGTTTATGGAAGGTATTCGGCCAATCAGCAAAAATGGACAAATAATTTATGATATAGCAAAAGGCGTTTTTTATAAATCTTGTCTGGCTGCTTTGCAGAAAGCTGGTTATCAGTCGTTTGCAGCTTGTGAAGCGGATACAAAAGAAAACCGAGAAACAAATTTTCGAAATGCGGGAAGCCAACTGTTAATCATTGATGAAATCAATCGTGCCAATATTTCAAAGGTTTTTGGCGAGCTAATCACTCTCATCGAAGATAATAAAAGGTTGGGTGCTAAAGATGAACTTTGGCTAATGCTTCCTTATTCGCAAGAAAAATTTGGTGTACCCGCCAACCTGCACATCGTAGGCACGATGAATACCACTGACCGCTCAATTGCTCTGCTCGATTTGGCACTTCGCCGCCGATTTGAGTTCAAAGAAATGAGTCCGCAACTGCATTTATTGCAAGATATTGAAGAAATAAACGTCGAAAAACTCATCAGCAAAATTAATCAACGCATTGAATTTTTGATTGACCGTGAACATTGCATCGGTCACGCTTACTTCATTCATTGTCAGTCACTTAGCGATTTGTTTCAAGTTTTTTCGGGCAAAATTATTCCATTATTACAAGAATATTTCAATAACGATTGGGAGAAAATAAGGTTAGTAATCGGAAGTGAAATCATTTTGCGAGAATCACTGAAAACCAAACAGATTTTCGGACAAATATTGGACGAATTTGAAGATGAATCTTTCAGATATACCATCAACCCCGATTTAGTTTCGGGCGAAATTGATAAAGAAGTTTTTCTCAGAATATATCAGCCTTTCGACTTCGCTCAAGGAACTTAAAATTCGACTTCGTTCGGGGAACTCCTCAGCTACGATTCCTTGCCTGTAATGTCACAAATTTGGTGCTTGAGCGAAGCCGAAAGCTCAAAATCATCATCCAAAATGCCCTTTCACAATTACCCAAACCTCAGAAAAGGGTAGGGGTTTTACTCCATTTTTTTGATTAATGATACTAATATCGGCGGCACGTTTCCAATGCCACATAAGGTCACGGTAGGCTTGCCACAGATAATATCGTGGGTCGTAAATATGTCCAGGGTCAGAACTTACGCCGTTTAGCTCCATTATTCTTATATTTTTGCCTTGATATAAATCCTCGATACTCGTAACTTTTATATCGAATCTGCCATAGAAAAAACCTTCAAAATCGTCCGAAATTTTTGTAAAAATTTCGTGTAATTGATTATT
>JBKBSS010000017.1:0-19580 GCA_046291385.1 Emticicia sp.
TTGCCTTATACATTATCTTACTTGCTTGATACTTTATCGAATTGTTTATCGAAATTACCAAAAAACATTGATTCAAATCGACTCAATATTGCCGAACGAACGGTTTTAGAAGCCAGTACGCTCGTAAAACTATTCGATGCCGAAAGCATGATAAAAGCCGAAGAAAACACCCAATATCGCACCAAACTTGATAAAACACTGGAGCAGGTTTTTGACCTAATTTCTAATGTAACTGGCAATCTTGCGAGCTTATACTTTAATCATTCGGTCATACAACATTCGTTTTTAGATACCATTGAAAAAATAAATTCAGATGAAATATAAGCTACGGCACCAAACGGTCTATACTTATGTAAATCCTGTTGATAATTACCAAAGTGTGCTTTGTTTAGAACCCCTAACGCTGCCCACTCAACTATGCCACAACTTTGATTTAACGATTGAACCGCAACCTACCAAAATCTATGCTCGCAAAGATTTTTTTGGTAATACGCAGCATTATTTTTCTTTGCATGAGTCGCACAAGGTATTGAAAGTAATTGCTTCCAGCGAAATTGAGATTTTGCCAAAAATTTTAGCCACAATTAGCTCCGTTACTTGTGAAGAAGCCAAAATGAGATTTCAGAACAATAATGCTCTGAAAATTGAAGTTTTACAATATCAACTTCCCAGTCAGTTTATCAAATGGGATGATGAAATAAAAGCTTTTGCCGAAACTTGTCTTTTGCCCAATACGCCACTTTTTGAGGGTGTGAGTAAACTTTCTGCCAAAATCTTCCATGAATTTCAGTTCAAATCAGGTTTTACGAGTGTAAATACTCCACTAAAAACTGTTCTGAAAGAACGAAAAGGCGTTTGTCAAGATTTTTCACATTTGGCCATTGCTTGCTTGCGAAGTGTCGGTTTGGCAGCACGTTATGTGAGTGGCTACATCGAAACGCTTCCGCCCAAAGGAAAGGTAAAACTGCAAGGTTCGGATGCTTCGCACGCTTGGATTTCGGTTTATATTCCCGAAATGGGTTGGTGCGAATTTGACCCGACCAATAATCTGATTCCGAGCGATAAACACATAATTACTGCTTATGGCCGAGATTATGCCGATGTTGCTCCGCTCAAAGGCATTATTTTTAGTTCGGGCGAACACAAAGTGGCTGTTGAAGTTGACGTGATTCGAGAAGATGGATATTAAAATAATGATAGAAACCGAACGCTTAATCTTACGGCCCTTAACTTACGAACAGTTAATAAAATACACAAAAGCCGATAATTCATTAGAAGAAGAACTCAAGCTCGAAAAATCGCCGAGAAGTATTTCACCCGAACTCCGTGAAGCTCTCGAAGATTCGATAATTCCTTTAGTAGCCAATTCCGACAAAAACTATCTATATTCTACACTTTGGACGCTTATTTTGAAAGAAGAAAAGCGAATGGTCGGTGATTTATGCTTTAAAGGCGAACCCAACATTGATGGAGAAATCGAAATCGGCTATGGAACATATTTTGAGTTCAGAAGAAAAGGCTACATGACCGAAGCCGTAGGCGAAATGCTCAAATGGGCAAAAACACAACCTAAAATTTTGAAAGTTTTGGCTTCGACCGAAAAAAGCAATATTTCTTCACAGCGGATTCTGAAAAGCAATAATTTTTCCCAAATTGAAGAAGTTGGTAGTATTATCAATTGGGAGATAAAGGTAAAATAAGTTCCGTACTATGCTCAATGAGGCATTGAGTAAAGGTATTTGCGAAGAATGGAAATTTAAGGACCTTTCGCTTAAACTTGGTACAAAAGTTCATAGAGTTGCAAACGTTGAACCTAATTCTTTCCGCCCATTTTTCGCAAATACAATATTAGCTTTAGTCTGTTTGCTTAGGTAGTCCAATTTTGCTAATAATTTTTTTAGCCTGCTCAACTTTTTCAGGAAACAATACAACTTTGTCTAAATCGTTCAATCTCTTATCAATGATGACAAGAGGAATTTTACTATTGTTTAGTTCTGCGATTGATTTCATACCACAAATATATTTTTTTATTTTCGTTTTGCAAGAAAAGCCGAATATTTTTTCCCGAACTCAAATAACTCCCATTCTTCACCAGTTTGCCCAAAAATTTCAAACTCCTCCGTTAGGTCTTGATGATATTTGGTAATTCCAATTTGATACAGTCGTGTCCTTGATGGCGTGCTACCTGTTGCAAAAATCCAAGCATTTGGATTTTTATCACAAAAGGCATAAACTGCTCCTACAACGGTTGCAAGTACTTTTTCGCTATCTCCATTATTGCTTATTACCAAATCATCAATTTCACCAGTTTCTAAATTTTTATCGCCAAATGCAAGATTATATACCTCATCTCGATTGATTAAAGTAAACTGAATTCTTTTTGGGATTTGCCCTTTTACCCCTTCGCTGACAAACTCATAACTTGATAATTTATCGCTTGATTTTAGTTGATATTTTGGTAATTTCATCTTAATGAAAGTAATATATTTTGTCTAATCTGCAAATCTTTTGGGTGGTCAATTCGCATTATGAATCATAGCACGGAATTTTTACCCTCACGAACGTTGCTCCCAAATCTGAACTAAATTAATAATCACTTGGGTAGCTTTTTCCATATCTTGCACAGAAACCCATTCGAGTTTTGAATGAAAAGCGTGTTCACCCGCAAAAATATTCGGACAAGGCAAACCCATAAATGATAACCTCGAACCGTCCGTTCCGCCTCTGATACTGCGTTTTTCTGCTTTCAAACCAGCCTGTTCGATAGCCTCCAAAGCATAATCAACCACTTGCGGATGATTGACCAAAACTTCTTTCATATTTCGGTATTGTTCAATCACCTTAAAATCAACCGCCGAATTCGGATAATTGATAAGTACCTGATTAACAATGTTTTGCAAGAAATTTTCTTTTGCATGAAGCCCCGCCACCGTAAAATCACGGATGATAAAATCCAATTTTACAGATTCTTGGATTCCCGAAATTTGGGTTGGGTGAATAAAACCCTCCATACCTTCGGTGGTTTCGGGCGAAAGCGTATCTTTTGGTAAAGCGGCCAAAATATCACCCGCAATTTTCATGGCATTTTCGAGTTTCCCCTTCGCAAAGCCTGGGTGTGTACTCACGCCATGAATCGTCAGGCTCACGCCATCAGCCGAAAAAGTTTCATCTTCGAGTGTTCCGAGACTTTCACCGTCCATTGTATAGGCAAAATCAGCACCGAGTTTCGTTAAATCTACTTTTTCCGTACCTCGTCCAACTTCTTCATCGGGTGTAAACAGAATTTTTATCGTACCATGCTTTATATTAGGGTTTTGCATCAAGTAGTCGGCCGCTGCCATTATTTCAGCAACACCTGCTTTATTATCAGCACCCAATAAAGTTGTTCCGCTGGCCGTAATAATATCGTTACCGATTTGCTCTTTCAAATCTGGATGCTCAGCAACCTTAATTATTTGAGAAATATCGTCGGGCAAAACAATATCAGCACCATCCCAATTAAAGTGAATAAGCGGCTTCACTCCCGCCCCACTACAATCAGGCGAGGTATCGACGTGCGAACAAAAACAAATCGTTGGCACTTTCTTCATAGAATTGCTCGGAATCGTTGCATAAACGTAGCCCCATTCATCAAGATGAGCATCCACAATACCCAAATCCAATAATTCTTGCACCAATAATCGGCTTAAATCTTTCTGCTTTTCGGTCGAAGGATTTGAGTCGGCATTTGGGTCTGATTGCGTATCAATTTGTACATATTTAAGGAAGTACCCCGCCGCCCCTAAAGGAGTGCTAAAGTTTTTGTTCATAGGTATTACTTTTATTTATCGAGAATTAAGGAATCCCCTTTTAGGGGCGAGGAGGGGCGTTTAAAATACTTTTTAAATCTGCTGGCGAATAATTGATATTTTTCAGGGTTTTATCATCACCTTTTCTATACACCAAAAACTTCCCTTCTATTTCCTTATAATAAGACTCCGTTCCTTTATCAGCGTAGTGCTTCATTGTGGCCTCCGCCTCTTCAACTGTATTGCAGGCTTTGCTCATATTTGAGCGTTGCACTTCATCAAACAAAGTTCTGAATTTTTCGCCCAAACCAAATTCCAAAATTGCACCTGCCAAAACATACTGAATATCGGCCAGTGCGTCGGCTACTTCTACAATATTATTATCGTCGATTGCTTCTTGAAGTTCTTTTAATTCTTCGGCTATGAGAGCCACCCGAAGGTCACAGCGTTGCTTCGATGGAATTTGTGGCGTATCTAAAATTGGGTGTTTAAATGTGCGATGAAACTCAGCGACTTGATTGAGACAATCTAAATTTTGCATAATGTTAATAAATCTGATATTTGGATATTATTTGTGTATTTTTGATAAAATTTCAACAAAACAAGTGTTTTTCTAAATCAAAACTCTTGATATTGCCAGTATGCTTATTTTTTTGTGAAAAATTTTTTGCCGTAAAATAAATAAAGCGGTATTAGCGTTTGCAAAGTTGAACAAATTTCAATAATATTGCTACGTAACTGAAGCCAAAAAATCAAAACCCATCAAATCATGAACAAAATTTATAGAGTTCTTTCAGTAGTTTCATTAACATTATCTGTTGCTTTTTGGTCATGTAGAGGTGACCAAGGTCCTCAAGGCCCTGCTGGAGCTCAAGGTCCTACTGGGACTGCTGGTACAAACGGCACGAATGGTACAAACGGCACAAACGGTACAAATGGCAACGCTAATGTAAAAGGTGCAGAAGTAACAGTAAAAGTAGCTGACTGGAAGACAGTTGATGCTGCTGGTATCGGTACAGGTGCTACTGGTAAAACAGGTGCTTATTCTGTTACAGATGCTAACGTAAAAGCAACGATGTTTGTTATTGCTTTCGTTAAAGTTGGTACTGATTTTGTAGCTTTACCACGTGTAATTATCAAAGAAACTGATGGTGCAACTGAGCAAGTAAACTTTGGCTATGCAACTGGCAAAGTAACGTTCTATTACAGTTCACAAACTGCGGCTATTGGTGGAATCAAATCTTATGCTCCGCAAACAGACCTTACTTTCTCTTACGTAACAGTTGAGAAAACAGTTGGTCAAGCAATGCAGAACGAAGGTGTAAACCTTAGAAGCCGTGAAGCTGTAATGACTTACTTAGCGAAACACAAGAATTAATCGTAAACTACACAATAATAGTAAGTTACGAATCAAAAAAAAAGCCTTCCATTCGGGAGGCTTTTTTGCATATTATTCGTTAATAAAGAAATACACATTACACTTTATGAAACAACTTTTTGGAATTTTATTTTCTTTGTTAATTTCAGCAACATCATTTGCTCAACTTTTAAGTGATAATGATTCTAAGCAACTCCTTATCAAGGGTTTGGATAAACTTTATAATTTTGAATTTAAAGAAGCTGATACTTACTTTCAGAATATAAAAGTAAAGTATCCTAAGCATCCTGTGACTCCTCTATTGAGTGCTTTGCAAATACAATGGCAGCATTTGCCTATTGAGCAAAACCCCAAAGCCTTGGCACAGTATCTTACTTTGCTCGAAAAATGTAAGCTTTCAGCCGAAAATCTTTTACAAGACCCCAGCAAAAAAGCCGAAGCTATTTTCTTTTTAGTGGCTTCTCATGGCTATATTTCCTTGGTGCTGAATTATAAAAAAGAACAAGTAAAAGCCGCCAACGAGTCTCGCAAAGCCTATGGTTATCTGAAAGAGGGCAAACTACTGATTGACAAAAATGCCGAATTTTTGTTTACCTCAGGCTTATATAATTTTTACAGAATCCAGTATCCTGAAACACATCCGATAGTAAAACCTCTGATGTTTTTCTTTGAAAATGGCAATAAAAAATCAGGAATTTTACAACTCGAACAAGCTGTTCAGAAATCGGTTTTTTCACGCATCGAAGCCGCATATTATTTGATAAATTTATGCTTAAAATATGAATCCAATTATCCCAAAGCCTTAGTTTATTCAAATTGGCTGCACGAAAAATACCCTAATAATCTAATTTATACGATGCGTCATGCAGAAAGTTTAATAATGAATGGGAAATTTGATGAAGCTTTGCAACTTATTCAGCAATTAAAGCGTACGAATGATAAGGTTTATTTGTTGGCAGGAAATTTGTTTGAGGGATTGATTTTTGAAAAGTTCAAAAAAAATGATAAAGTCGCCGCCGAACATTACGTAACCGTATTGAAAATGCAACCCAACGAACGCTATACCAACGATTATTATGCAATGGCTTATGCAGGTTTGGCTCGAATTTCGATACGTTCAGGCAATAATAAACGTGCCGAAGAGCTATATCGCAAGTGCTTAGAATATGCCGAGTATAAATCGACGGTAAATGAAGCAAATCATTTTTTAAAATAAATTTCTCGACTTAAATTTAGGTGGTCAAATGAAGATAATTGACACTTCATTTTTACGTTAACTATTGATAATCAGAAATTTGCGTTACGATGAACTGCCCCGTGGACTACTTTAACTAAAGACACCTCTTTCCAATATAAAACCGAACCTTTGACTGATGACTCCTTAATTTTTCTTTTACATGAAAAGAGCCTTTACCTTATTTCTATTATTATATGGCGGTGTTTTAGCGGCACAATCAATTCCCGAAAGTATTCCAACCTTAGATGAATCGAAGAATTTGTTTCATCACGAACAACAATTTAAGGATTGGCTTTACCGACAACCCAGCGGCACTCGTGGCTGGAAATGGATGGCTCGCTATGAAAACGAACTTTTACGCAGAATTGACACAACAGGCTCTATGCCATCGAGCGAAGTTTTGCTCAATGCTAATCAAAATATTGAAAATCTCAGAAAAAACAACAAAAATGCTCGCCAAAAAACCTCGGCATGGATACCCGCTGGCCCTTATGGAAATTCTGACTTATTCGGTATTGGTCGTGTAAACTGCATTGCGTTTCACCCAAAAGATAGCTTAGTGTTTTACATTGGCTTTGGCCAAGGCGGCATCTGGAAAACAACCAACGGCGGGGAGTCATACGCACCGCTGGGCGATAATTTACCGATTCTTAGAATTAGCGGTATTACGCTCGACCCCAATAATCCTGAAATAATCTATATCTCACTGGCCGACTTTGCCTACATTGGCTACGACCTTTATACAGCCGACCGCAAACGCAATACTTACTACGGAATAGGTGTCTGGAAAAGCACTAACGGAGGGCAAACTTGGCAACAAACAGGACTAAAAAACCAACTTTCGGAAGGTATCAACTCAATAACTCGCTCGATTTGGGTCAATCCACAAAATTCTAAAGAAGTTGTTGTGGTTGGCACGAAAGGAATTTTCAAGTCATTTGATGGTGGTGATTCTTGGTCGAGTAAAGTTTTAGATAAAATGACTTCGGCTCTCGTGCAGCATCCTACCAATGCTAATATTCTTTTTGCTTCGGCAGTTTATGTAGCAAGTACAAAGCAAGGCGAGGCAGGAATCTGGAAATCGGAAGATGCGGGAAATACTTGGCGGTATTTAGCGACTGGTATCGGAAAAACAACTGTTCAGCGAATAGAAGTTGCTATTTCACCAACAAATACAAATCTCATTTACGCAGTAAGTTGCGATGTAAACAATGGTTTTGAAGGATTTTATAAAAGCACTGATAATGGCGAAACTTGGCAAAAGTCGGCTTTCAGAGGAAATTTACTTTCAACTGCTTATTCAAGCACGGGCGGACAGGGATTTTATGATTTATGTATTTTAGTTCACCCAACCAAACCACAAACGGTTTATGTAGGTGGCCTGATTTTGAACGAAACTAACGATGGTGGCACTTCATGGAAACAAGCTACTGGCTATACAACTATTCACCCCGACCAGCACGCCCTTGCTTATAATCCGATAAACAAAAGTATTTATCTGTGCAATGATGGTGGGGTTTATGCAACCAAAGAAATTATTGCAAGTACGATAGCCAATCTTTCTTGGAAATTTGTGACCAAAGGCGTCAATGCAACTTCATGTTATCGTCTGGGGCTTTCGTCTGATGGCAAGACGATTCTGACAGGGGCTCAAGATAATAATATGTTTCTGACGCAAGACGAAAAACCTTGGACAAACGAATTTGACGGCGATGGTATGGAAGGTGCTTTTAGTAAAAACTACATTTATGGCTCATCGCAGTACGGTTTTATCAGTTTTTTTGACTTAAACGACACCAGAAAACGAAAAATTGCGATTTTTCCACCAGCAAACAATAATGATACAGGTGAATGGACTACTCCGTTCATGATTAACGAAAAGAGCAATCAGGTGATTATTGCGGGGGGAAATATACACAAATTAGAGGTAGCACAAGATAGGTCGAAACTCAATACTATCTCCAATTTTAAGGCTTATGGTACAACTCGCTACCCGCAAGTTTCAACCGCTTTGGCGGTGCCAAAATCTGATGCAAATATCATTTACATCGCAAAAAAAGCCACTCCAATGCTCAAACAATCATCTGAACTTTGGCGAACGGTCAATAACGGAGCGTTTTGGGAAAATATTACCAATAATATTTATAAAGACTCTTACGTGACCTACCTCACGGTTGATGATAATTTTCCCGACCGAGTTTGGGCTACATTAAGTAATTTTGAAACTGGACAAAAAGTCTTTTACTCAAATAATGGTGGAAAAAACTGGGAAAACATTAGTTATAACCTACCAAATCTTCCTGCCAACACCATTGTCTATCAGACAGATGACGAAACCGATATTTTGTATGTAGGTATGGATATTGGCGTATATTATTTGGTAGAAGGCACAAAAGAATGGAAACCATTGATGAGCAATTTACCCAACGTAATTATACACGAACTCGAAATAAATACCACAACAAAAAAACTTTACGCAGCAACTTTTGGTCGGGGAATTTGGGTAACAGATTTACTCACCGAAAAAACCCCACCATCATCCGATTTTTATGGCATGGAGGCTTCGCTTTATCCAAACCCGAACGATGGTGTTTTTGAGCTTAGTGCCAACTATAATGATATTGATAAAATACAGATTGTTGATATTTTGGGTAGAGTCCGATATGAAGAAAACTTGCAATCTAAAGCCTTAAAATTCGGCAAAAATTTTGATATAAAAAACTTACAATCAGGCATTTATTTCATCAGACTTTCATCAGGAAATTTGAGCAAAATCATTAAAATGGCAGTAAATTAAATCCGTTTTATATCCTTCTGATAAGTATAGAAATGAATTATGAGGTACGATTTACGAATCATAAAACACTGAATATCAGCAAGCTATCTCAAATAAGCTATGAGCGTAGATGAAGCCACCGATTTGGCAACGATTGATAATCTGAGGGCAAGTTAATTTTTTACTTGA
Source organism: Emticicia sp. (assembly GCA_046291385.1). Taxonomy (GTDB): domain Bacteria; phylum Bacteroidota; class Bacteroidia; order Cytophagales; family Spirosomataceae; genus Emticicia. The sequence continues at coordinate 9,369 of JBKBSS010000017.1, forward strand.
TTTTGATTAGACATTATGCTTTCAACGAGTAAAAACTGCGAAGTAGCATAAATCACGAAGTAAACAACAACAAAATATTGTAATTGTTGATAAAAAAGATTCAGGGCAAACAAGAGATTTGAAATAACCAATAAAAAAACACCCACAAAACCCATATAAAATGCTTTGTGAGGTATTGGTCGAAAATAAGCCATCCAACAAAGTATAATCATCTGGGTAGAATAAACAAAACTTATCAAAAGAAGACTATTTGGAATAAAGGTAATGAGTAAGAAAGCTAATCCTATGAAAAATATGATTGTTAGTGCAATCATTTTCCACTCTCTTATTACCAAAGATAAGGCTGGTAAAAAGCTCCCCTCAGCTCTAAAAATATTGATAAACATAAATTGGGTAAGATAAAACCCAACTGTGTTGATAAACATTAATAATTGTTTATCAATGAAGAATAATAGTAAAATACCACCTGTAATAGTAAAAAGCAGGGCTTCAATCACATAGAAATCTATCAACACAAACTTTAATTTCTTGTATTTGATGTAATATAAAATTAAAATTAAGTTTGAAGTTGCTTCAAAACCACCGACTTTTCTCAAAATATCTAATTCTTGAAAAGCATCCACAAAAAATAGCAGGGGGATACAGCCAAAATATAGCAAAAGCCAAAGTTTTTTCATATCAATAGCAACTAACTCTTCTTTAAAGAAGGGTATATTTTTATATTTATCGTGTAATAGTTGGGGAATTAAACAAAAATTATACCGCTTAATAAGTACTATTACTCATAAAAAATGGGTTACTATTGATTTTCCTTAAAAGCCATTCATTGAAAGAAGTGCGTTTATGATAAATCTTTGATTATGAAGCATTTAAAAGGCGTTATAGACCAATTAAATACTTCATAAATACAGTTTATAAAAGCTCTTTACGCTTCAAAATTGACTCAAATAATTTCAAATCATGCTCACTATTAAATACCGTAAATGGAAAACGTAAAAATTGCCCTTTGCCAATGATTAACAAAAAAGCATCAGGCATACGCTCGGCCGACTGAATACTTTCCCATTTCATAATTCCACCTTCTTTCTGGTTGATTTTAACTAAAATTTGGCGGCTATCAATTTCGTACATAAACTTATCGAACATTTGCTTGTTCTGCTCCATCTGTGATGCCGCATAAAATTGTACATACCAAAACAACACATAAAGACCACCACCCACAACGGATACAACTGGAATCCACCAGTTTTTGTATGCTCCTGTAAAATGAAGTCCTAAGCCCAGCAAAAAAACTGCCGCTGGAATCAACAGCCATTTCCACTCTTTTGTCATGTGACGCTTAAATGAGATACTTACATATTGCTTGGGGTCTAAAGCAAATTTTTTAGTTTTTACTATCATCTTTTTTTGTTGTCATTAAGTATCTGATTGGTGCTTCAATATCGGTCTAACTTTCGATGTTTTTCTTAGTTTTTAATTTTATGAAACTGATTTTACTTGGTTTAGGTTACTTTTTGAACCAAAACACCAGCTATTATCTTAACTATCAATAAATTAAACATTAGTCATTCAACATCAATTATTGTGCGTAAGCAAGCATTTATCATTTGAAAGTACAAAAATAGAAAAAGGCTCTGACAATTTCAGAGCCTTTCCTATTATTTTGTAATAAGTATCTATAAAATTCGAGAGTAGAGCAATATCAACCCTCTCTAAACTGAATTGTATCAATCACATATTTGTTGGCATCGGCACGGCGAACCAAAATGTAAACTAAGAAATCTTTGTTTCGACTGCGATACGTACCTACGCTATAACGAAGGTCGGCGTTTGATGCTCCTTGATAAACATATTGAAATGTTAAGGGAGGGTTTTTCTGAAAGAAAGACTTAAAAATCTGTTCGGCTTGCTGAGAGGATATTTTTCGGAAATCAATTTTTTCTGAATCTATAACCAGTTCAACCTGCTGATTTAGACAACTTGCCAACATCCGAGGATTTCCTCCTCTAAACGACATCCTAATTCTATCAGCCAGTTCATTATCTTCTTTCGTTCTCTTGATACCATCATCTTTTGAACGTGTGGCACTCGTAAGAAAAAAGAAAACGATTGCTGACATTAAGTATTTCATGAACTTCATAATGATTAAGTTTTGACTATCTTTGTTCGTTAATAATTTTCATTAATATCATTCGCACAAACTATGCCAAAAAATTACAAAACGGATATGTTTTTATTTATAACAATATCCTTCTCATAGTTTTTACGCCATTATCTTAGTTTCCAACAAAACATTTTATGTACACGCATTGGTGTTCAGAAATCAATGACAAAAGTTTATTTTATGTCAAATCAATTATTAAATAAAACCCAGACGCTTCAAAAAATTCGTAGAATTGCTTATCAAGTTTATGAGCAAAATTTTGAGGAATCTTGCATAATTATCGCAGGAATTAACGGTGAAGGCTACACATTTGCTGAAATGTTGGTGAAAGAACTGAAACAAATCTCCGAAATTGATGTGTATATTGCCCGTGTATCTTTTGATAAACAAGCCACCGAACAACCAGAAATAAATATTGAAAGTAAAGTAGATACTTTTCGCAATAAAAACATCGTTTTATGTGATGATGTACTCAATACAGGCAAAACTTTGGCATTTAGTTTGCGTCCGTTTTTGAGTATTCCTATCAAAAAACTGCAAGTTGCCGTAATAGTTGACCGAAATCACCCAAAGTTTCCGATGGCGGCTGATTATGTCGGTTATTCACTCTCAACAACGCTCAATGAGCATATTCAGGTGGTTTTGAGCGACGAAGAAAAAACAGGAGTTTATATTTATTAAAAAAATATTGTATGCAGCAAATACAGGTTGTAAAAGTAGTAATAACAATAATTTTGGGTCTTTGGTTGGGTAGTTGCAAAAGCTCAGTCCCCGAATATTCACCCAAACCTCGTGGATTCAATCGCATTGACTTGCCCCAACACCAATACCAAGCTTTACCAAACGGACACCCCTATTCTTTTGAATATTCAAAAGAAGCCGTTATTCAACTTGATACTTTCAGAGGAGCAGAACCCCATTGGATTATTGTCTATTATCCTAAACTTAATACTCGTATTCAGTTTACATACAAACCCGTCAACAATGACCTCGGTCGCTTACAAAGTATGATGAGCGACGCAGCCAAACTGGCATTTAACCACGATAAAAAAGCCTATTCGATAACCGATAAGATTTTGACAACCAAAAGCGGAAAGCGGGCTGTCGTTTTTGAGTTAGAAGGAGAAGTGCCAAGTCCCTATCAGTTTTTTGTAACCGATAGCACCAAACACTACCTCAGAGGAGCAGTATATTTAATGACAGCCACCGAAAACGATTCATTGAAACCAATCATTGATTATATGAAAGTTGATTCGAGGCATATTCTCGAAACGCTTAAATGGCAATAAACAGTTTTATTCTAACTTAAAGATAAATTTAAACTTAAAGTGCATAATATCATCAGTTTTTATACCAAACAATGATGGCCTTTCAACTTTATAATCAGTTAGTGACACGTCAAACTTACCTTCAAAGACCAATTTATTTGCAAAATCTTCACGTGTTGCAATGATTGTGACTGGCTTCGTAATTCCGTGAAAAGTCAGATTCCCTTCCAAAGTCAACGTTTCAGCAACCGCCTTTATTTTGTTAGTGACGAATGTCACATTCGGATATTTCAGAGATTCTAAAACTTCCAATCCATGCGAATCACGATTAGAATTTCCACTATCAAACGACTGTACTTTGAGCGAAACTGCCACTTGCTCGACACCTTTCGCAGTTTTATTATAGACAATTACAGCATTTACATCTTTACAAACAGCTTCCCAATTGTGCATGGGGTGCTTCATTGCGTATGTAATGGTAGAAACACTTTTATCAGCTAATAATTTGGTTAAATCTTTTTGCGATAAAGCCGTTAATGGGAACAAGATAACTATAAAGATTTTTGAAAGCATTTTCATTGAAGTTCTGTATTAAAAATTTATGATTTTACTTACATTTATTGGTTGCATCTTAATAAGTAGAAGGATGATTTACGAATTTCAAGTACTGGTACATAAGTAAACGAGTATTTTATTATTTGGTAAATTGCTGATTATTAAATACTTATCTCGTGTCTTTTGTCTTATATCTTCTGTCTAAGTACTTAATACCAAACTCACATTAATTTACATCTGACGAAATACTTGTTGGATTGCATAAATTACTTTTTTTTCCCTTGATGAGTACTTACTTATCAATCTAAAACTCAAATTTAATCATTGCAATTGCGGCTAAATAGCCACCAACTGCGGTATAAGCGGCTGCACGGTGATAAGGCTTTAACTTATAATTATCACTTATTCGAGGCCCTAAAGCATTTGTGGCAATCATGGCCGAAAGATGCACATAAGACAAATACCGATGGACTTTGATGTTACTGATACCCTTTCGGTTGAGCATGGCAGGCGGGGCTGTGAAAGCCATTAAGGCCGTTGTTGCATAACCTATGTTTACGCCCGTCGCTACTGCTTCGTGAATCTCCTTGAGTTTGTCGCTGTAAGTTTCATTTCTATACAAACGAGAGCCTAAAATTCCTTGCGTAATCATTCCAGCAGCCGTAATAAAACCTAAAGTTTGATGAATTTTGAACATATTACGACGAATCCTCAATTCTTTTTCACGATTTTCTATTGTAAGTTTAGGTGCGATTCCCGTTCTTCGGTAAAGGCCATGTTCTCCCCAAAAGAGTCTTTGCGATAACAGCATTCGCTTGGGTAATAATTCAGTTTTTGCACTTCCTGCATCCAAATCATTTAAGAGACTATCAGCATCAGTTTGAGCCACAACTTGATTCATTGTAGCGGAACATACAAACAACAACAGTACGAGAATTTTCTTCATGATGATTAAAAGGTATAAAAATTTAGAAAAATAAGAATAAAAAGAAAGCCAAAAAACTTGGCTTCCTTTATTCATCAAAACACATACCCCTAAACAATAATGACTACACGTATTTAAAAAAAACCGTTTATATATTCACGTAATAACACATCGGTAATCAAAGAAATGATGAAAGTAAACCCATGCTGTAAATCCGAGTAAATTTGGTATGGCCTTGAATATCTTGACAACACATTATTTACAGCAATCAATCTCAATAATTACCCAACTTAATATACGAGAAACTAATAACTCTGGTTTTATTTTATTCAAACATTAATAGATATTTATTGAATATTAGAAATGGAGTATTTTATGACATGATTTTCAGGGAGTTGCCGCTATTTAGAACCTCAGTTTTGTAAACTGCAAGAGCTCTTGTTGCTGGGTCTTTTTGCACCATGCCATCGGTTTTAAATTGTGAACCATGATTTGGACAAATAAAGTCATTTGTACCACTTCTATAATTGATTATCGTGCCTTGGTGCGTACAAACTTTTGATAAAGCTACAAAAGTACCCTTAGCATTGGCAATTATAATATCATCTACGTAAACAAACTCACCTTCGGTTTTTAATTTAGAAAAATTAGTATTCGTTAAATCAATTGTAAAATTGACTGTACCTGATGTAGTTCCAGTCACGCCTGAGGCGGTCGAGCTATTTGTTCCACCCGTAACTCCAGTAGTTGGAGCAGGGTCAGCATCATCTTTCGAGCAAGAAGTAAGCCCTGTACCCAAACAATAAAACGACATCAAAGCGGCACTACTCATTCCGAGTTGCTTCAAAAATTGTCCTCTACTTAATTGTGATGTTTCCATAAACTAAAAATGATTTTTAGATAAATTTTAGACTTGATTGAAATAATAAGTACTGGAACAAAAATAACTATCAATTTGAATATTTATAAACCGCTGATATTCAGAGTTTTAAAATCCTTAATTCGTCCCTCTACTTAGATTTATCTTTTTAAATGGCCATTATAAAAGGATTCTCTTTGTTTATTGTAAGATACGAGAATAAGAACAGCAAGGTTGCAGAGACGAAAAAAAACTTTTCAAAAAAAGTTAGATTAAAAAACGAAGAACAGCAAAAACAATAGAAGCAAAAAAGAAAACGCCCAATAATCTAATGACTATCAGGCGTTTACGATTTTTTAATCGCAGCGACTTAGTGACCCTACGGGGAATCGAACCCCGGTTTAATCCGTGAAAGGGACTTGTCCTAACCGCTAGACGATAGGGCCGGCTGGTTCCATTTATCGTCTGCGTTTGTAAATCGTGGTGCAAAAGTACAATAAAATTTTTAATCTGCAATAGCCAAACAAAAAATTAGTAAAAATAGATTTTTGTGATGCAAAAATTGAATCTGATATAAAACAAAAATGCCTAACAATCATGTTGATTATTAGGCATTAAATTCGGCAATCGCAGCGACTTTTCGTGACCCTACGGGGAATCGAACCCCGGTTTAATCCGTGAAAGGGACTTGTCCTAACCGCTAGACGATAGGGCCGGCTGGTTCCATTTATCGTCTGCGTTAGCGAATTGTGGTGCAAAAGTACTGCAAATATTTTAATCCGCAATCCTGTGACAGGAAAAAGTTCTATTTCTCCAAAAAAACTTTTTAAAATTATATCAAAACATAAAATAATTATATTTTAGTCAATAAACACAAAATATTTTTAATTTTAACGAAATACTTGCCCCGACTTTCGTAAATCATTTTTCTCTTATCTATCTTTGAAGAATCTTTAACTACTTCAAAACATTCAACATCTAATGAGGAAGATTTCTTATTGTTTTTTCTTATTTCTTAGTTTTTTAAACTTATCGGCCCAAACCACCAAAACTCCTAACGAATTTCTCGGTTATAAGCTCGGCACAAAATTTAGTTTTCACCATCGCATCGTTGATTATGTGCGTCATGTGGCGGCACAAAATCCAACGCAAGTTAAAACCATTGATTATGGAATGACCTTTGAAGGTCGCCCGCTGATGGTGGCGATAATCGCTTCTCCCGAAAATTTAGCAAAAATCGAAGAGATTCGTACTAATAATCTAAAGAGTATCGGCCTCATGGAAGGCAAGCCAACTGGCAAAGTTCCAGCCATAGCATGGTTGAGTTATAATGTGCATGGCAACGAAGCCGTGAGTTCGGAAGCAGTGCTTCAAGTACTTTACGAACTATTAAATAAAAATAATACAACTACTCAGAATGTATTAAAAAATACGGTCGTAATCCTCGACCCTTGCATCAATCCTGACGGCCGTGACCGTTATGCTCAATGGTACAACCGAGTAGCTAATCAAGGCGGAAACCCCGCTCCTTTTGCTATCGAACACCGTGAGCCGTGGCCAGGTGGACGTTTCTCGCACTATATTTTCGACCCAAACCGTGATTGGGCTTGGCAAACACAAGAAATTACGCAACAACGTGTAAAACTTTACAACCAATGGATGCCGCATCTTCACGCCGATTTTCACGAAATGGGCTATAATACGCCTTATTATTTTCCGCCATCGGCAAAGCCTTATCACGAAGATTTGAGCAAATGGCAACGTGAGTTTCAACAAACTTTGGGCGAGTTCAACAAAAAATATTTCGATAAAAATTACTGGTTATATTTCTCTAAAGAAAACTACGATTTGCTTTATCCGAGCTACGGCGATACTTACCCATCGTATAACGGGGCAATCGGTATGACTTACGAACAAGGCGGTGGCGGTGCTGCTGGTTTGGCAATTGCCAAAGAAGATGGAGATACGCTGACGCTAACGCAACGTATTTCGCATCATTTTGCTACAAGTATGGGTTCGTTAGAGGCAATTTCGAGCCGTGCCGACAAAACTGTTGAAGAGTTTAACAAGTTTTTCACTGATAAAACCGCTAACGGTTATGGCACTTATAAATCATTTGTGATGAAAACCAAAGGCGATGAAGCGAAGATTCAAGCCCTAACGAGCCTTTTGGATAAACTACAAATCAACTATGGTTTTGCGGCTAAAGAATCTACGGCCACGGGTTTTGGCTATCAAAGCTTGAAAGATGAAAGTTTTAAAATAGAATCTAATGACCTGATTATCAGCACATATCAGCCAAAAGGAACATTTGTAAAGATTTTGTTTGAACCAAAAACAGCCCTTGAAGATTCGGTAACTTATGACCTCACAACTTGGTCGTTGGCGTATGGTTACGGTTTAAAGGCTTTCGCAACGAAAGAAAAGTTGGCAGTTGGGAACTCGCAAATGGCAACTGTTAAACAAGCAAATATCGAAGGCAAACCTTATGCTTATGTGGCTGCGTGGAAATCGTTTGAAGATGTGAAGTTTTTATCGAAAGTTTTAGCCGCTGGAATCAAAGTAAGATTCAACGAAAATCCATTTGAAACCGATGGGAGAAAGTTTGATGCTGGCTCATTGATTATCACCCGAACTAACAACGAACGCTTGGGAGATAAATTCGATAATACGATTTTGGCCGCCGCCAGAGAATTTAATATCAATCTTTTAGGCACTGCTTCTGGAATGGTTTTGAGTGGAAATGACTTCGGTTCGGGTTCGGTAAATGTCTTGAAAAATCCAAGAGTTGCCTTAATTGCGGGCGATGGTGTAGTTTCAACGGCTTTTGGTGAAGTTTGGCATTTCTTCGAGCAGCAAATCAAATATCCAATTACGGTTATTGAGGGAAGTTCATTTTCAAGAGTTCCACTTGAGCAGCTTGATGTAATTGTGTTGGCTGATGGCAGCTACGAAAAGATTTTCGGCAATGGCGATGCCCTCAAAAAATGGATTCAAAATGGTGGTAAAGTAATTGCACTTGAAGGAGCAACTGGCTATTTTGCCGATAAAGATGGTTTTTCTTTGAAACGCAAAAAAGATACTTTGACAAACGATAAAGCCGAACTAAAAACTTACGGAACTCGTGAGCGTGAAGGTATTATGGAGCAAATTCCAGGGGCAATCTTCAAGGTAGAACTCGATAAAACGCACCCGCTTGGCTACGGAACTGATGGTATTTATTATGCACTCGTGCGTGATGTTTATAATTACGATTATTTGAAAGATGGCTGGAATGTAGGTTATATCAAAGAAAACAATCACGTAACTGGTTTTGCAGGAAAGATTGCGAAAGAAAAAATGAAAAATACGCTCACTTTTGGCGTACAAGAAATGGGACGTGGAAAAATTGTCTATATGGCTGATTCTCCGCTATTTAGAGGTTTTTGGTATTCGGGGAAATTGATTTTTGGAAATGCTTTATTTACGGTAAACTAAATTTTGGACAAGAGATTATAGACATGAGACAAGAGAAGAAACTTTTATAATTTCTTTTGTCTCTTGTCTTTCATCTCATATCTAAATAAAACTATGAACAACACTCGACGCTCATTTCTAAAAGCCGCCCCACTGATAGCTTTAGCCAATCCTGTTTTGGCTGAAACATCACAACCAGTCATCAAAACTGCCAGCCGAATCAAACTCAGCGTGTCGAGTTATTCGTATTGGCACTTTAAGGGCGATAAATTTCCGATTGAAAAAGTAATTGATGAAGCAGCCAAACTGGGGCTTGACGGCATTGATGTACTTCACCGACAAATGGAAGGCGAAGACAATGCTTATTTGCAAAAACTCAAAAAACATGCCTTTGTTAACGGAATAGCCATGACTTGCTTGTCTATTCATCAAGGTTTTGTTTCGCCTGATAAAGCAGTTTTGAAACAACACATCGACCACACGATTCATTGCATTGAATTGGCCTACAAAATGGGCATTCCGTGTATGCGTTTGAATACTGGTCGTTGGGGAACAATCAAATCATTCGATGACTTTATGGCAAAACGTGGCATCGAACCCGCCATTGAAGGCTACACCGAAGACGAGGCTTTCAAATGGTGCATTGATAGTATTCAGCAATGTATGAAAAAAGCCGAAGAATGCGGAATTTTGTTGGCTCTCGAAAACCACTGGGGACTTGGTTCAACGCCCGAAGGAATGCTTCGCATCAAAAATGCCATTGATTCGCCGTGGTTGGGGTTATTGATGGATACGGGTAATTTCTTAGAAAATCCTTATGACAAGCTGGAGAAAATTGCTCCACAGACGAGTTTTGTACAGGCAAAAACCTATTACGGCGGTGGCGAATGGTACACACTTGATTTAGATTACAAGCGAATTGTCGATATTCTGAAAAAAGTAAATTATCAAGGCTATATTTCGATTGAATTTGAGGGCAAAGAAG
>JBKBSS010000179.1:0-3408 GCA_046291385.1 Emticicia sp.
CACTGAGTTAATAAGGTCAAAATCAATTAGTTTAATACAATTTGTAAATGTGAAAACTTAATCATTTTGACCATTGACCGTGGACTAAAAAAATCTACACCGATGAAAAAAAACATTCTTTTTGAATTGCTTATTTGGGCAATTATCATGCTTCCGTTTGCCTATATTTTTATCAATTGGCAACCTAAGTTTTCACTTAGTCATCAAAGTAAGTTTAATTACTATGTGTATGCGGTAGTTTTTTTCTACGTTGTGCCGCTGCTGATGCAGTTTTTGGATAGCAGAAAACCAAATGCTGAATTATTACTCAAAAGTGCCAAACGGATTCGTTTGATTTGGTCGGCTTATCTTTCCGCTTTGGGTTTGATTTTGTTTTATTATTTGCTCAATGATTTTGAGTACGATAAACCTCGACTGTTGGGAGTGGCTCTTTCACTTTTTTTGTTTGCCAGTGGCAATTTTAGGCAAAATATCCATCCATCAAGCATTTTTGCAGGAAATGGGATTTTCTCGAATAAAGCAAATTTACAAGCATCGGAGGAGCGAACCAGTAGAAAAAATCAGCGATTTATGGCTAAACTTTTCTTTTGGGTCGGAATTGTCGGAACGATTTTCTTTCTTTATTTTAAAGAATCAATGCTTACTTCTTGGGGATTGATTTTTGTAGGAATGGTGATTTTTTATGGAATTGCTATTCGATTGATTCGCAGCGTAGTTTAATTTTTAAGGAAGTCTTCGCTCGAAGCGAAGACTTCCTTCTTATTTCTTTCACATTACTTGTTATTCAAAACTTTTTCAACTTCTTTCACTTCTGTAATTTTAGTTTCACTATTCCATTCGTTATAAATGTAGGTAACAACTTCGGCAATATCAAGATTAGTGAGTTGATTATTGGCTGGCATTGGTTGGTTATATTTCTTTCCATTGACCAAAATCTCGCCTGCAAGTCCATTTTTTATGATGTAAATTACTTTTTCTTTGTCTTTCAAATAATCACTTCCTGCAATGGGTGGATAAAGATTTTGAAGTCCTTTTCCATCTTTTTGGTGGCAATTGGCACAGTTTAGTTCATAAATTTCTTTTCCTCCGATGTAATATTGTTCCAGTTTTATCTTCTCATCCGATTGGCAAGAGGATAAAACAAAAATATGAGATATGAGATATGAGATATAAAATATTTTTTTTCTAAACAAAACTGTACTGTTACTTAAATAATTGGTAATTAACAACTTGTATTTTTTATTTGATTTCATATTTCATAATTTATATTTCATAATTCCTTTAACAAAACCTCCATATCCTTCATCAATTTTGTAACGTCAGTTTCTTTTGTGCCATCATAAACTCCTCTTACTCGGCGTTTTGTATCGACCAAAATAAATGCTCCACTGTGAATAATTCCACCCGCAGCGGTTGAATCTTCTCCAGCCGTTACGTAGTAAGATTTTTCGCCAATTTCATAAATCTTTGACTTTTCTCCCGTTACAAAATTCCACATTTTGCTATTGATACCAAGTCGAGTTGCATATTCTTTCAAGACTTTTACCGAATCGTGACGAGGGTCGATTGTGTGCGATAAAATGCCAACTTTCGGGTTTTCTTTATATTTTTCATACACTCTCAACATTTGTTTTTTCATTACTGGACAAATCGTTGGGCAAGTCGTAAAGAAAAAATCGGCTACATAGATTTTACCTTCGTAAGTTTTATTCGTAATAATGCTGCTATCTTGATTGACGAATGAAAAATCAGGAATCGTATGATAAACAGAGTCACCATTTACGAAATCTCGCTCACCCATAATTGGCAATTTTCTTGAAGAATTATCGCAAGAAATGATGCTGATTGTAGCAATACAAAATAATATGACAGGAATTAACTTTTTCATGTATAAATTAAGCCTGCAAGCATTAAACTTACAGGCTTTATTAGTGGGTGGTCTGATTTTATTTCAAAAACTCATCGGCTTTTTTCTTGGCATCAAGCGTGGCTTGTTTTAGTTGCTCACCTTCGGTTTTTAAGGTTGTGAGTGCTTTTACTTTTTCTTCGCTATCTTTCATATCAGCGGCTTCTCCGAGTTTTGGCATCCAAGTTTCCATATCAGTATAAGCTTTATCGAGAGCCAACGAAATATCCAAAGCAGTTTTTTTCAAAGTTGTATCGGCTTCAGCTTTTTTCATTACGTTTGCTTTCAAATCCTCTAAATTCATGCTGATTGGCATTATTTCATCGTGTAATTTGAAAGCTTCTTCTTTTAATTTGGCTGATTCTTCGGCGGCTTTATTACTACAAGCCAATGAAAATATAATAAGAAATGATGTTAGTAAATTTTTCATTTGTATAAATTATTTTGTGTTAAAGCTTAATTATTACTAATTTTTGAATATTTTAAATATTTGATAATCAGTAAGTTATATGTTGTTTTTTGTTTAGTTAATGCTTTAATTGAAGACTTTTTTTAATATTTTTATATCAATCAAAAATCATCAATCTACAATCCTTAATCTTCAATTTTAATAAAAAGTTATTCGTAAGCACTTAAATATTGATGCCAAGCATTTCGATGGCACTATGAATCGCATTTTCGGAAGGGTGTTCGCCACCAATCATTTTTGCAATTTCAATAATACGTTCGTCTTGACTTAACGTTTTGATACGGCTAACTGTTTTGGCCGATGAGTTATCTTTATAAACAAAGAAATGCGACGACCCACGACCTGCAATTTGGTGCAAGTGTGTAATGGCAATAACTTGAATGCTTTGAGCCATTTCTCGCATCATTCTGCCAACTTTTATGGCTACTTCGCCCGAAATTCCTGTGTCAATTTCGTCAAAAATAATAGTTGGCAAAGAGCGTTTATCGCCCAAAACATATTTAATGGCCAACATCAAGCGAGAAAATTCTCCGCCCGAAGCTACATCCTTTAATTGTCGAGGTGTAACGCCTTTATTGGCACTAAACAAGAAATTGATTTGGTCGATTCCTTCGCTATTTAATTGAATATTTTGGTGCTGAATTTTTAGTATCGCATTTGGCATTCCCAATTCAATCAATAATCCTATTACTCGTTTTTCGATTTCTGGCAAAACCTTTTGACGGGTTTTTGAAAGCGATTCGGCCACTTTAGTTGCAGCATCGAAGGCTTTGCTTACACGCTCTTTTGCTGCCGAAAGGTTTTCGCTGAGGTTCAAAACTTTACTCACTTTCTCTTCCAAAATTGCTTGAATTTCGAGCAATTCACCGTTTGATTTTACGGCGTGCTTTTGGTGAAGTTTATAAAGTAAATTTAGGCGGTCTTGAATCTCAATGATTTTTTGTCCATCAAGTTCTATATTATCTTCTTCCGACTCAATATCACGAGAAACGTCCTTTAATTCTAATAAACAACTCTGAATTCGGTCTTTATA
>JBKBSS010000179.1:3418-6978 GCA_046291385.1 Emticicia sp.
TATATTGCTGATAATCAGGCGAATAACTTGCAATTGGAGCCAATGAACTAACCGTAGATTGCAGCACCGAAAGAATAGAATGTTCCGAATTATTAAGAAATTCGTAAACCGTTTTTAAACGAAGTTTTACTTCTTCGGCGTGTTCTAAAATGTTTAGTTCTTGTTCGAGTTGTTCTTGTTCGTTGGGGTCAAGTTTGGCCTTTACGAGTTCTTCGAGCTGAAAATTATTGAAATCGAATTCTTTTTTATTTTGGTCGGCCTCAATTTGTAGCTGCTGATAAGCATCTTGTAGTTTTTTGTAAGTACGGTATTTTTCTTGATACTCAACCAATTTATCGTGACATTGGGCATAAGTATCCACAATGCGTAGCTGATATTCGTTTGAGCCAAGCAAAATCGAATCGTGTTGTGAATGAATATCCATTAACTGAGAAGCAATCTTGCGAAGCGTTTCGAGTGTTACGGGAGTATCATTGATAAAAGCCCTTGATTTTCCACTCGGAGAAATTTCTCGACGCACAATGCACGAATTTTCAAAGTCGAGTTCTTCTTCTTCAAAAATATTTTTTATGTAGAAGCCCGCCATATCAAACGTACCTTCGATGATACATTTTTCAGACTCATTATACAGCGTTTTAGTATCGGCTCTGTTTCCCAATAATAAACCAATTGCTCCGAGCATGATTGATTTACCCGCACCTGTTTCGCCAGTAACTATATTGAAATGAGCATCGGGCTTGAGTTCGAGATGCTCAATTAGAGCGTAATTCTTGATTAATAAATGTGAAAGCATGAAAATCTGGCTTTATTTGTGAGTAGTCCTCGATAGTCCATAGTCCACAACGGTCGCCCGCTGGCGTAGTTTTTTTAGTATATTAACGCTATTTTGATTCAAAGCCGTATTCTTACCTAAAAAACTACTTTGTTTTAAAGTTTAAATCGAATGACAAATTTAGAGCGAATTTTATGAAAGCGAGTAGAAAAGAGAATGATTTTTTTGTGAATTTTTGATTACTGGGGAAGTGTGAACAAATAATTAACTAATAACTCGTAGTATCAGTAGCGATGTCGTCGTCAGTTTGAGAATTGAGCGAATCAACGGCGAAAGTACCTTTAGTTTTACGCATGGTGTAGTGTGTAAAATCTTGGTCAGCATCCATGCCAACTCCGTGGAGTTCTTCCTTTGGAGTTTTAATCGTAAATTTTTTATCAGTATAAACTTTTTTCTGGATAGGATTCCAATTAAGAAGGTCGGTTGCGAGGCTTTGTTGCTGTAAACGATTGAAAAAGAACACATTACCCATTACTTTATAAAGCCCTTTGCTTTTTTCGTATCGCCCAGAATCGCCACGAAGAGAAGAATATTCTACGCCATTTTTATCAAAAAAAGTCACATAAACTGCTTTTGGATAAACCTCATCTTCGTTTTCAAATTTCAATTGTCGAGCCGTTGTGAGCCTTACGGTTGTTCGCCCCGAATCGCTGTACATGACATTCAGATTTTCGGTGGCCATCAATGGCCCGTTATATTTATTTGCCACTTCAACTTTCTTTTTTTCTTCGCAAGAAGTCAAGAAAAAAGTGATTAAGAAAAGCGAGAAAACTTCTGAAATATATTTGGCAGTGTTTGTCATAGTTTTAGATAAAATAATTGTGTTATATGAGCTAACCGAACCGTCCGACGCTTCGGTTAGCTCCACAAAGATTTTAATCAATTTTAGGTTTCAAGAACCAACGAGTATCCATTAATGAGAAACCAAGCGACATCTTTACATAGTTTTCTTTTACTAAACCATTGCCAATTACTCCACGATTTCCGACAGAAACCGAGAAATCAATGTAACTTACACTACGATAAGCCAGCGGAGTAGATAAGCCCAGTGAGAAACTATTGTCTTTAATGTGCGTTCCATTGACTAAGTAAGGCGTCTTAACTTGCTGAAAACCAGCACGATAGAAAACTTGATTGAAGTATTTGGTTGAAGTATATTTCGGAAGATATTCTACACCAAAAGCAATTTTTTCGCTACCAGTGAGGTTACTTTCTGCTTTCCCATCAAAATTGCGGTATTGAGTCCAATCTTGGCGGCTATATTCGGCGGCAAAAGTCCATTTATAGGGGCTTTCAAGGCTGATTCCGAGTGCATATCTTGATGGTAAAGTCATGCCACCGCTATAGATAGAAAGCGTATCGGGCTTTTGAATCACTTGTGGGCCAGTTCCATTATCATATAATGTTGAGTAGGTACGAATGCGTTCTCCTTTCAATTTGCTCTGTATTTCGTAAGTACCACCAACATTCAAATTCCATTTTTCAGCAATTTTTTGTTGAAAAGCAAAGCCAGTTTTGAAAGCAAATCCACTCGTCGAAACTCGGTCGGTGTACCTTTGATATAAATCATCTGAATTCACCAAAAGAAGGGAAGTTGTGTCACGTCGGAAACTGCCAAAATAAAAGCCAGTTTCAGCCCCTAAATATAGCTTTTTGCCAATTAAAACACCGTTAGACCAAGCTGCTTTTGATAATCCGCCTTGTCCTTTATAAGTATGATTTACTGATTTATCAGTACCTGCGATTGTTTGAGTAAAACGTGCTTCGTGGTCAACACCCGAATACGGTTGCATCGTGATAGCGGTCGTCCATCTGGTTTTTACAGGAAAAGCCAAAGTGATATGGCTTAAATTCATGCCAAAATCAGATTGCGAAAGCGTTCCGTTTGACAAAGTTTTGTATTGTCCACGCAAGCCAGTATTGAATGATACATAACGATTTTTTGCCAAAAGGGCAGGATTAATAGTATTTACTGCAATACCATTGCCAAAACTTAGCCCAGTTCCGCCCATTGCATCGTAGGCAATGGCACTTCCTGAGAAAATATCGCCAATTCCGAGAGCTGAATAAGGTGAATTACCGTAAAGTCGAGATTCTTTTTGTGCGAAAGATTCAGTAATTGACAAAATACAGATAAATAAGTACGCAGTTAGTTTAATTTTTTTCAACATTGTATTGTAAAATTCTGTTCAGACCAATTAGGGTCAAATTTGGGATATTTTGTATCGAAAAAATAGCATTTGGGGCTATTTGATTTGAATCGTTTGATAAATCGACTGCAAAGGTCGGCTTTTTTATTTGACTTTCAAAGAAACTCGCATCGCCACCGCACAATATAACTTGACAGTTGCCGAGTTTTAGGTAATTTTCAATTATTCCGTTAGCTTCGGCGATAATTGCGTTGATTACTCCGCTTTGGATACAGGCTTTTGTATTCTTTCCGATTAGGTCAGGAATACCTTCGGCCTCGACCAAGGGGAGTCTTTTAGTAAACGTATGAAGTGCCTCAAATCGTATTCGCATTCCGAGAGAAATTATGCCGCCTTCAAATGCTCCGATGCCTGAAACGTAGTCGTATTTGATAGCCGTACCCATATCAATGATAAGAACGTTTTGATTTGGGAAGAGAAAATTTGCACCAACTGCTCCCGCCAGGCGGTCTGCACCGAGTGTTTGGGGTGTTTCGTAGTGTTTTTTTATCGGAACTGGCGTTTCTGGATTAAGAAAA
>JBKBSS010000180.1:0-6942 GCA_046291385.1 Emticicia sp.
ACAAGGTATTGGTATAGCCAAAGTTGGCGTAATTTTTCTTTATCTGGGTCTTGCAGAGCTTCTTCTAAAGTTAGGTCTTTGGGCGTTTCCAAGTCTTTGGCTACTACTTTTCCAGTTTTATAGTCAATCACTTTTAGCATTTTGCCTTCTCTTTCGATACGGTCGATACGTCCAGCAATTTTTATTTTCTGATTTTTACCAAAAATATTTTTTACAAAAACTACTTCAATTAATTGTTCGGCTTCAATAACTTCTAATGGAAAATCTTGCGTTTCTTTCTGACTCTCAAAAAAGTCTTTTAGAAGTTGCTCAGCTACTTGCTTCAATAAATAGTTCATCCCCGACTCTACTACAAAACCACCAAATTTTTCTTGGTAGGCATCGTCAAGTCTTTTTTCTAATTCACCGATAATTTTCTCAATATTTTCTTCAAAAATTACTGGGCCATAATCTTTATCAATTTTCTCTAAAGTATTATGAATCCAAGTTCCGAAAACGTCAGCTCCGAAATTCTCATCAATTTCTTCTCGTTTTGAAATCTTGGCTACTTTATCAAAATAAAATTGAAGCGAGCATTTTAGATAATTACTGAGCGATGTTGGATAAATGCCTTTTTCAGAAATAAGTTTACTAATACTTTGAAGAGTTTCTTCATTCTTGAAAATCTCAATTTTATTAATTACTTCAATATCAGTATCTTTCCCAAAGCTTATTTTTGGATATGATAATTTAATGTTTTTATTTTCTTTTACTAACTCATTTTCAATCTGCAAAATAAACCTACTTTTTTCGCTACCGCCACCACCGAGACCTTCGCCGTTAGGAATTACATATAAAATATCAATATCTTTGGCTCTTTGCAATAATCTAAAAAAGTGATAAGACATCACAGCATCTTGGTCGGTATGTACAGGAAGATGATATTCGATACAAGCATCAAACGGAATCAATGAATTGACGTGTTTGGCGGATGGCAAAATTCCTTCGTTGACCGACAAAATAATTACTCGCTCAAAATCCAAACAACGAGTTTCGAGCATACCCATAATTTGTAGAGCTGAAACAGGTTCGCCACTAAACGGAATTTTCTCTTGCTTGATGAGTTCGTATAAGAAATGTTTGAAACTTCTCAGACTTAACTCTCGATTCTGAAATAGTATTTTTTCAAGACGGTGTAAAATCGTAAGGAACAAATATAAGTATTCGGTTTCGATAGCATCATTGGAGTCTCGATAAACATTGCGGAGTTCATCAATTAAATCATAGAATGCAAAAAGTGCTTTTTGCGGATTATCGCCCCAACGAGAAAACAAGATTTTGAAAATAGGTTCGTTTTCACCTAAATCCAACATTTCATCTTGACTTAAATAAACAGCATTTCTTCTCAAAATTTCCGAAAGCGTTTTTCTAAAAACTGTTCTTTCTTGAGATTTGGACTTTATTTCAGCCGCATATTTAATTTGCTCGTAACGTCGGATAAAAGGGTGATTCAAAACTTTAAAAATATGACGGTGACTAAATTTTGGCATTTTCACAGTGCCACCATCTTTAGTTTTGAATTCAGCAATATTTTGTTGAAGCTCAAAAATTGCGTCAATTAATGTAAATAACATTGAACCACGCAATGAAAGCCCCATCGTGATATTGAAATCTGAGATTCTTTCGTTGAGTGAATACATGACTGGCTGCAATAAATTTTCATCAGCCAGTACAATCACCGTCGGAATATCAGGATTTTGGGCAATAGCTTCTGCATAAATATGACCAGCAATTTTTGTTTGGAGTGTAGCATTCTCAACTCCAATAATTCTCATTTGCTTTTCACCTTTGAGTAGTTCATCAGTTTGCCAATTCCACTTGCCAAATCTGCCACTACTTTTATATGACCGCAAAAGCATTCCTGCTTTATGGTTATATTCAGGACTCATAAAATAAGTATCAGCATCCCAAAGAGTTTCAGCTCTATTGGTTTTTACGAGTGTTTCAATAATTTTTTCTTCGGAAGCACTCAGAGCATTAAAACCGACAAAATAGTATTTTTCAAAGATGATTGAGTTTTCATTTCCTTCAACAAGAAGTTTTTTTACAGATTCTGCTAAAATACGATAGGCCATACCTCTGTAAGCCAAACCCTTATCAGTCAGAGCTTTTTGTAAATCGGCATAAACATTGTAAATATTCTCGAAGAGTTTGAAGTATTTATCAATCGTTGGAGTTATCTGATATTCGGGTTTTCCATTTTGAAGTTGGGCAGGATTCCATCTTTCCAAAACCTTCGCCTCGCTCATATATTCAAAAATAGATTTTGGATTATCAACTAAGTAAAGGTCGATTGTATCAAAATCTCGGAGAAGCGTTGGAGCCCACGAAATAAACCTTTCAAATTTTACTTCGGGGTCATATTTCTTAAAAGTTTCATAAAGTTCAAACAGCAAACTTACAGCATCAATCTGATTGACACCTGACATCTGCATAACAAAATCATCAATGGCCAGAATCTCAGGTGAGATAAACGGCACATCCGAAAATTTTGCTAAAGCTTGCTTAAAATAAAAAACTGCTCTACGGCTCGGCAACACCACACAAATATTTTTCAGTTGTGCGAGTGGGTGTTTCTCAAAAATATACTGAGCCGATTGATTAAGAAATGTCATTTTTATTGGATTATTTTTGATTTAGGGCGAACCCTAAATCAAAAATACACACTTCGGCTCGAAGTAACAAATATTCTACTTTTTATCTAAGGCATCTTTATAAGCTTTCAATACTCGTTCACGGGCAAAAGTATGCTCGACAATCGGACGAGGGTAGTCAAAACTATTCAATTCTGGAACCCATTTTTTGATATACTTTAACTCAGGGTCAAATTTCTGGGTTTGAGACGTTGGGTTGAAAATTCGAAAATACGGAGCGGCATCGCAACCACTACTCGATGCCCATTGCCAACCGCCATTGTTTGCCGAAAAGTCAAAGTCCATTAATTTTTCAGCAAAATATGCTTCGCCCCAACGCCAATCAATCAACAAATGTTTTATCAAAAAACTGGCCGTAATCATTCTGACTCGATTGTGCATAAAACCAGTTGCGTTGAGTTCACGCATTCCCGCATCAACAATCGGATAACCAGTTTTTCCTTCACACCATTTTTTAAATTCGGCCTCGTTGTTTCTCCACGCAACCATATCATATTCTTTTCTAAATGCTTTACCTTCCGTAATATGCGGAAAATGGTACAGAATATTCATATAGAAATCTCGCCAGATGAGTTCATTCAACCATTTTTCATTTAAGGTAATTGCTCTCTGAGTTAGCTTTCTGATACTTACAGTTCCGAACCGAAGATGTACGCTTAGTCGGCTCGTTCCGAGAATGGATGGAATATCTCGTACTTCATCATATTTTTTTATCAGCTCTTCTCGTAATTCTTTTCTCGGAAAAATACTACCCGTTTCAACGAAACCGATTCCTTCTAAAGTTGGTAACTCAAAAGAGGCTGTTAAAAAATTTTGAAAATACTCTTCAGTTGAATAAGATTTCAAATAAAAATCGTTGAGTGTTTCTTTCCACTTTCGGCTATACGGTGTAAAAACAGTATAGGGAGTTTTTGCTCCACTCAAAACTTCATTTTTCTCAAAAATTGTTTGGTCTTTAAAAGTATAAAATGCAATCCCATTTGTATTGAGCAACTCTCCTACTTGTCTATCACGTTCGATGGCATATTTTTCGTAATCGTGATTTGTATAAACTTCGGCGATTTCAAAATCTGCAATTAAGCTTTTCAATATCTCAGTCGGACTTCCATACTTTACCAATAATGACGAACCTAAATTAGTTAGCTGCTCTTGCATATCAGTGAGAGCTTTATGAATAAATTCTACCCTTTGGTCTTTTTTGTTTTCAAGTTTATCCAAGATATTTTTATCAAAAATAAAAATCGGCAAAACTTTATATCCGCTCTTCAAAGCGTGATAAAGTCCAGCATTATCTTCTAAACGGAGGTCACGGCGAAACCAAAAAATGGCCACTTTTTCTTTTGTCATTATTTATGAGTTTTTTATGTACTTCTGTCTTATTTTTGTATGCACATTAAAATAAAAACTTTACATTTGGGCAAATTGTTTGTCTAAACATCAAATTCAATCAAAATTAAAAAACAATGAAAAAATTATTGGTAACTGCCTTTTCTTTACTCACATTTGGGACTTTTGCACAAGATACACCAAGTGCCGATGCAATCATAGAGAAATATTTAACGGCAATCGGCGGCAAAGAGGCCATCTCTAAAATTCAAGATTTAACCATCAGCACCACAAGCGAAACTCAAAGAGGCACATCCGAAACCGAAATGAAATTCAAATTTCCTGACCGCTACTCAATGTCGGTTTTTGCCAATGGCAATGAAGTGATGAGTTCGATTTATGACGGAAATAAATTGAAAAGTGGTAGCAGTTATGGCGGAGGAAATCGCCCACCAATGGAAGGTAAAGAAGCACAAATGTCAGCTATGAGAAGTAATCCATTTTCGGAAACTTTGTATGATAAAATGGGAATCACTCGTACAGTTATCGGCAAAGAAAAAGTTGGCGATAAAGATGCCTACAAACTCGAACTTGCCACCGCTGATGGAAAAAAATGGAATGATTTCTACGATATCGAGTCAGGTTTGAAAGTAAAAACTTATTCGATGAACGAAACCCCAAGAGGTAAATTTGAGAATAATGTTTATTACTTAGACTACAAAAAATTCAAAGGAGTTGATGTTATGTTCCCATCTCAAACTAAAAGAAGTGCTGGACAAATGGGAGATATTACCTCAGAAGTACAATCTATCAAAGTAAATAAGGGTCTCAAGGATTCAGATTTCCTGATAAAGGAGTAAGTTGATTTCAAATATCCAATTCTCAGGGCAGATAATTTTACGTTTATCTGCCCTTTTTTTGAAATTTAAGTCAATATTTGGTTAATTTTGAGAAAAAATATCATAAAACCAATGGAAGAACGTCGAAAAATCAGAGAAAACGAACAAATTTTAATCATATTTTTACTGGAAAAACTGGGGCTAAATACAGAACAATACCCAATCAATGAAGACGTTGAAGAATATGAAGGTGGAAAAATGGGAAGTATCAGCATGGGAAACCCTGATGTTTCTCCGTATAAAGAAGACCTCATTCAAGCAAAATATATAGATTCGGACGGAACGGAAGTTGTCATTACTCTTACACAATGTATTAATAACCAACTACTTGACTTAGATTTTTGGAAAATTGATTTCTCAAAACTGATTGCTTATCCAAAACCCGAAGATTTGACTTTTGCTGATTAGCTTGTTGAAATATTCCTCACGAAGCTAATTATTCTAAATTATTTTGAAGTAAGTGTTCCTGCACTACTGATTACATATTTATTACTATTAATCATTAATGGGTGCTTCTAACAGATATTCCAAACATTATGCCAAATGTATCAGTTGAACAATATTTTCAATTTTATGCAAACACAAAAAAGCCTTGTAATTCAATATTACGAGGCTCTTTTGTGTTTATTTAATTCGATTTTCTAAAATTATTCGTATCTCAAAGACTCAATCGGGTCAAGTTTTGAAGCTTTATATGCTGGATAAAATCCCGATAAAATGCCCACAAATACGCACACTACAAAGCCCATCATTATCCAAGCCCACGGAATTATAAAGCTACTTTTATCACTGATAAGTTTTGCAATTACATTTCCGATGCCAATTCCCATGATGATTCCTGCAATTCCGCCCAAGATACAAATCACGATTGCTTCCATCAGAAACTGCAAACGAATCTTGAACGGCGTTGCTCCAATGGCTTTTCTGATTCCGATTTCACGAGTACGCTCGGTTACTGATACCATCATAATATTCATCAAAGCAATGGCCGCACCCAACAGCGTAATAATTCCAATACCAAACCCTCCTACTCTCAGATAACCAGTCACTTCTTCAAAATCCTTAGCCAAAGCATCCGAGCGTTCAATTTCAAACGAAGCCGATTTTCCAATTGCATCTCTTCTCACTCTACGCATGACTGCTTCTGCTTCACCGATGATATAATCCATATCCGATACATTTTTCACGGAAGTAGTAATATCAAAAGTCAATTTTCTGTTTCCTGCAATTTGTCGGCCAGTTTCGAGTGGAACAAGTGCCACACGGTCATCGCCTCCGCCAGTAATACTGCCTTTTTTCTCCAATACGCCAATTACCTTGAATCTTAAACCGAGTAATGAAATTTCTTTGTCAATCGGGCTTTCTTTTGGAAAAAGAGAAACCGCCAATTCATTGGCCAAAATCACCACATTATTTGTAAAATTTATATCATTATCACTAATATTTCGTCCAGCAGTCAATTTATAACCTTTCATATCAAGATAATCAGCATCAATTCCTCTAATCAAACTATTCGGATTTGTCTTAACAGATTTATACTTCAACTGAGCAGCACCCGACACACTCGTAAAAATACTGACCGTTGCACCAGAATTTTTTGCTTGAAAAAGTTCTTTATACTGTTTCGCTTCACGATACTCAATCGGTGGAAAATCTTTGTCATTTACTCCCCCACTTCGGCGGCGAAACATTCGTGGGCCTTTTATATCAAAAGAGTTTGCACCAAGCCCAGCAAAACTATTATCGACCGAACTTTGCATTCCGTCAATAGCCGTCAAGATACCAACCAGCGATGTAATACCAATCGCAATAATCAAAGCCGTAAGTACAGTACGAAGCATATTCCCTTTAATAGAGCGTAAACCTTCGCTAATATTTTCTTTTAAATTCATATTTTTGCCTTAAATTTAGTACATTTTGTACGTAGATTTCAATGATACAAAATTCATAAAGAGTTTTCAAAAGCACAAACGATTAAGGTAGGTGATTCAACCGCTTATCATTTTTTTAAACACATTCGCTTC
>JBKBSS010000181.1:0-6933 GCA_046291385.1 Emticicia sp.
CAAATTGTCAGTGGAGATTCTGATAGTATTTGCCATCTTCCTTTTAGACCCGTCAAATTAACGACAGTAGAAATGCCATTTTTGACTGCTTCATCCAAAATTTTATAACCAATTTTGTTTAGAACTTGAATACTTTGAATTACTCCTGCAATATTTTTTAGCTGATATTTACCAATTAATTGAGAAGATAAATCTTCAAATAATAATGTTTCACTCTCATTATCAACTATAAACACATCAACCACTAACTTGGTAGATTGATTTTCTTTTTCAACAACCTTCAGGTTTTCTGATGCAAAATAAATTTCAGATTGCGTTAATTTAGCTTTTTCTAAAAAAACTGGCTTTGTTTCATCACTATATTCTGAAATTACGACTGGTACTTTTGATTTAATAATACCTGCCTTCTCACTTGCAATCTTAGGTAATGTATCACCCAAAATATTTACATGGTCAAAACCTATGTTTGTAATGACACTTAGTTCGGGAGTGATTATATTTGTTGAGTCAAGACGGCCACCTAAGCCAACTTCGATTACAGCAATATCAACTTTTTCTTTTGCAAAAAAATCGAAGGCTATTCCAACACTTAATTCAAAAAATGATGGTTGAAGCTCCTCTATAAAACTTTTATGTTCGTGAATGAATGAAATTATATTCGCTTTTTCAATTGATACACCATTTATTCTGAATCTTTCAGTATAATCTTTCAAATGTGGCGAAGTATAAAGCCCCGTTTTATAACCCGCACTTTGCAAAATTGCTGATAAATAATGCGAAGTACTTCCTTTTCCGTTAGTACCTGCCACATGCACAGTTTTAAACTTTAGATGTGGATTTCCTAAATATTCAGAAATCTTTATAATATTCGTCAAATCGCCTTTAAATGCTTTTTCACCATCACGGTGAAAAACTGGGAGTAGCGAATATAAATAATCTATTGTTTCTTGGTACGTCATTTGAGATAATAAACTTTAGTGCAAAGCTAATAAGATAGTAGCAAAACAGGAAATCTATTTGGTTGAATAAATGACAAATAAAAAAGGGCATCCATTTTGGATGCCCTTTGATTTTATCTTGAATCAGATTAATTACCCGATTGAATATTAATTGTAATTGTACCAGTTGCTCTTGGTGGTGGTGTTCCTTCTGGAGAAAGAACTGAACTTAGTTTTTGTTGAATATAATTTTTATAGAAATTTTGTACCGATGGGCTAACAGTCGATGAAATTACACTAATACCAACAACATCACCCGAATCATCAACTGTTACTTTAAAAACAATTTTACCAGTTTCAGATGAACCATCGTTCGGTAATGATAACTTTCTTTTGCTCCATCCACTAAGTCCACCAATTGAAGCACCAGAACCTCCACCTTTACCAGGTTTACCCATCATACTTTTGCCATCGGGTGTTCCTCGTGGGTCGCCTTTATCGCCGACTTCTCCTTTCTTGCCGTCACCGTTATTGTTTCCACCTATACCATCACGAGTTCCAATTGTTCCGTTTGATGAACTATTAGATTTTGCTCCACTTCCAGAACCTGTCCCACCTTTTTTCATTATCGACCCTTCTTCAACAGAACGCTTTACTGGTTCTGGCTTAGGTGGTTCTACTTTCGCAGGAGCTGGTTTAGCTTTTGTTTCAACTGGTGTTGGTTTTACTACTGGCTTAGTTTCTACCTTTTTTACAGGTTTATTATTTTCCCTTTCGGTTACAGGACTTTTTTCGTCATCAACCGTAATCACTGGTTTTGCGGGAGCTTCCTTTACTTTCACCTTTTCAACTTTCTCAACGGGCGGTGGCGTAACGATTGGCTTTGTTTTCAATGGCTTTGCTTCTGCCTCATCTTTTTCTGATGGTTTTACATCATAATTATTTGGCGAGATATTAGCTTTATTGGTTGTTTGAATATCTCCACTACCCACTAAATCTATACCATAGTTAAGTTCGACACCATCTGCCTCTTCGGGTGGCGTGTAAATTAATTCTAAAAAAAACAATAAACCTAAAAATAGAGCATAGATTACTAAACTCAATAAAAAAGCAGTAGTCTGATTTTGCTTATTTTCGTTATCGAACGATGCTGATTGCATATAATTTTATTTTATGTGAATGATGATTTTATAGAACAACTACGTCGGTAAACGGTCAACTATTGCCTTCCGATTTATAAATTGTCCATTGCACACTGAACAATTTACAAAATTGTTCTACAAAATGAAATGTCCATAAAAAAACCTGTAAGTGTTGCTTACAGGTTTTTGATATTAATCGAATAGATTAGTTAGCTTTAATAATTGCTGGTCTTTCTCCTATCAACTTGGTGTGTTTTTCGGCAAGTTGAGTTGCTTCTTCATAAGAACTGGCCTCGGCAGCAACAACTTTTGATAATTCGCCTACTTTAATGACTCTCGGAGAAAATCCATTCTTTTGAAGAACAGATTGCAATTTTTCTACGTTTTCTAAACTTTTAAAAACACCTGAAACAATCAAATAACGCTTTTCGGTACTATTTATTGTTGAAACTACAGTCTCAACAGTTAGTTTTACTACAGGTTTTACTACTTCTGTTTTTGGCTCTGCTACTTTCGGAGAAACCTCTTCTTTGGCAATTGTTTTTGGAGCTTCTGTTTTAAGTTCAGTAGTAGGGTTTCCATCAAAATTTGGTTTGATGATTTCTGTTTCTACAATTGGCGTTTTAACGGCTACCTTCTGAACAACTTCTTCTCTTTTAGGAATATAGTCGAGAGGATTAAAACTACTTTTTGCAGTATCGCTACTACTCTTAGGACCAGAAAAAAGAACAACAAATAATCCAGTCGATAAAAGTAAAATCGGAACCGAATAAAGTGCGTAAGTCCAACCAGTAGATTTTCTTACCGCTGTACTCGAATATGATGATTCATGAACCAAAAGCTCTTCAATATCTTCCTCGTAATTTTGGCTGTACGTATATTTCTCTTTTGCAATCTGGCGAGGGAATAAACTATCGAACCCAAAACTTTCACTGTAAAAGTTGTTTTTTCTGTCTGGCTCGAAAACTAAACTGTTTTCTTCGTTCAATACAAAATTTCCAACTTTATCAAAACTAAATGTCTTTTCAGTCGCTAATGAATCTTTAATGTCGGTCACGAAAGATTGTATTTTTCGTTTTGCTTCATCAATGGTTACACTCTCACGACGAGAAATATGCGTAGCCAATAATCCATCATCTTGTTTTAAAATCTCATTGAAAGCAATTCTTTTTTGTGGCGGCATCAACGAACCACTAATTTCATTGAAACTTGAGGGTAAATAATTTGCGATAAAAGCCCCAAAGTTCGGTACGGTCACGTAGTCGTGTTCGTAAAGTAAGGTACGGATATGGTCAGCAACTGGTCGCATGAGAGATATTATAAATTTGGAATCCTTTGTAGTGCTAAGTTAAAACGAAAAATTGACTCCTACAAGAAAATTCAAACCTTGTTGCGGATAATAAAGGTAACGTTCATATCTTTTCCCTAAAATGTTGTTCAACTTTACAAAAGTGGTAAATTGTTTCCCGAATAAGTAATCAAACTCGGCATTCATATCAAAAATAGCTTTGTTAGTGACTATAGCTTCAGTAGTTGGATTTTGGGCAAAAGTCTTGCCGATATAGGCCAAATCTACATTTGCAATGAGTCTATCTGAAACTATTAGAGTATTTCCCCACTTGACGGTAAGAAGTGGACGATGGAATGGTTTTTCGTAGGCCCTTCTTTGGTAATGACTAATTTCGGTACGGAGATATGTTCGCCAGATTTGTGCTGGTTGGTAATTTAGCTGCACGTTTACATTTACATATTGTGTTTTTAGACTATCATACAAAACCGCAAATTTGGCGGTATCAGCCAAAATCTCATTGGCTTTTGGAGCATAATTATTAAAATAATACAAATTTTTGTAATATCCCATCGAGCCTCTAAAATTAAAACTTAATCCAGAAACTATATCGCCCTTACCTCCAACATAATATTCTTGTAGTTTTTCGGTATTTAATAATTGAGTCTGAGGCTTTAGATATGGATTTTCGGTTAAGAAACTACCCAATGTATTACGAATAATATCGCCATCGTATCCTGCAAAAACATAAATCAAACCTGGAAATTTGTAAGTAAGTTCAACCGTCGGAAATCCTTTTGTACGGTTGATTTTCTTTACTTCATCAAATTCGTTGACTGCTTTATAACCAATACTCGCACCAAAACGATTGAGATTCACTTTGAAAGATGGCTCAACTCTAAATAGATTTCTCTTGTCAATTTCACCATCACTGCGTTGTGCCATATTGGCATCAGCTTCAACTACGGCTGTGAATTTTTCTTCAATAATGGGGAAATAGGCATTAAAAGTTGTTGTCCAGTCAGTTTCTTGGGCGGCATAATTATCTTTTAATGAGCGAATATTTGTTTTTAAAGCATAATCGACTCTCGGATTTGGAGCAATATTTTCAAATCCAACATTAAAATTTAGTGTATTCAAAATCTGACGAATTTCTTTACGGTCAAATTCTACTTGTGGTCTCTTATAACCGTAGAAATAATACTGGTCACGGTTATATGAAAGCCCGCCGTTAACTTGGAATTTCTCAGCTAAATATTTTCCTGTTAACTCAGCTTTATCGTACATATTTGCCGAATTTTTATCATCAACTGGCCCTCGACTTGTAGAGTTGTGCATGGCATGAACGCCAAAAATCATTTTATTATCTTGGGCAGAATTAACATACAATTCACCAAAAATTCTTCCAAAATTTCCTGCACCGAGACTTACATAATTATTATATTTTTCTTCTTCTTCCTTCTTTTTTCCTCCATCAGGAGAAACTACGGTTGGATTAAATTTAACCTCTTCAATACCCTTTAGCTTACGGTCAAAAAAAGAATATTTCATCTGACGGTCTTCGGGATTGGCTTTTACTGGCGGAATCTTTTCAAAGACACGATTGGCTGGCGGAAGTTCAACTTTACGGTCTTTTGTGATTACTATATCATCATCTAATTGTGCAAAACTACTTGTACTTTTGATTAGGATTACGCCAAAAATCGACATAATTCTAAAAACTTTACTATTATTGAGCGGTAATGAGTTATTTATTTTTAGGAAATTCATGATTTTAAGTTTATTTTAAGTTTATCAACTTAACTTATTGATTATGAGAGTTTAGCGAAAAGACAAAAAATATCTATTCTTTACTTTCTATGTCTTTTAGTTTTTTCTTGGCTGCATCGATTGTTTCGGGAATATCCGAATTTTCAATCACAGATTTCAGTGTTGCTTTTGCCATAAAATAATCATCCAAACCAATATAATTATCGGTAATAAGCAAGAAACTTTTTTCATACCAATACACAAACTCTGAAAAATCTTGGGCTAACTCTTGCAAAGTTTTTATCGACTCTTTGTATTTTCTCGACTTATACTGCATCTCACCAATGAAATATTTTGCCTCCGCTCCATTATTATCTTTGGCCATTGCAATCGTTTTCTTAAACTCTTCCTCTGCCTTAACATAATCAGATTTTTGCATATAAGCTTTGCCAAGTTGAAGTTGAGCTTTATTGGTTGCTCCCATAACGATATTTCCACCATTATTGATAACTTCACGACAGAAAACCATCACCGAATCTTGATTTCCAGTAGTGTAGTAGGCATCAGCCAAACCTTGCCACGCCGTCACGATATCACGTTTGTTTTGAGATGTTACTAATACCGTTCTGAAGGCAGTTATGGCATTTCGGTAGCTTTTATTTGATACCTCAATGGCTGCTGCTCTTAAAGCCGATTTTGTAACGAAAGTTGTACGGTTATCGGCAATGACCTGGCTATAAAATTTCAAAGCATTTGGTTTATCGTTTGAAATATAATACGAGTCAGCGATATAGTATTTTGCTTCAAAGCTATTATTACTACTTGGGTAATTTTTGATGTATTTTTGAAAAGCCACAATAGCTTTATCGTATTTTTCATTCAAATAAAGATTTTTGGCCGATTCATATTCCAAATTTTCTACTGACCCATTGGCTGGATTTACTTTTTTATAGTCATCAACAACCGTTGAAAAATCTTCTGGACGACCAACCGAATTTAAACTTTCTTGTAAGCCAAGTAAGGCATTATCAGCTTCATCTGTGCTTCCATAACGCTGTAAAATTACTTTATAATCAATAATTGCCGCTTCATAGTTTTTCATATTTGAATAAGCCAACGCACGTTTTGCCAATGCTTTTGGCATTAAAGCACTTTTCGGACGTTCACGAACCATTTTGCTCAAAATTGTAATAGCCGCTTGGTTATTTCCTTTATCAAGTTCCAAAACACCACTTTGATAAAGTGCATCATCAACCAAACGTGAATTAGGATATTGTACCGAAATTCTATCAAAAATTTGCTGTGCTTCTTGATTTTTGCCCAAAAACGTTAAGGTGAGTGCTTTTTGGTACATTGCATAATCTTTCTCGGTCTTGTTTTCTTTGATTGCTTGGTCATAGTACGTAATGGCATCATTGTAATTTTTTGTTGCCAAATAACAGTCACCGATTCTCACCAACGCATCTTCAAAATTTTGGCGATTGCTTTCGTCCCGTTTTCCTTTCAAAAACTCTTTAAAATAATTACTCGCTTGTTTATAGTCTTTATTATTATAGTTTAAATAAGCCAAACCATAACGGCTCTTTTGTCTGAGAACTTCAGTCGAGCTATTTATAACATCTTTATACAATGCCTCAGCTTCGGGAGATTTAACGGCATAAGCTGCTTCGGCTTTCCAAAACATGGAATTGTTTTTCAACTCACCATCAATTGGTTGCGACAGCGATTTGTCAAAATATTGTATGGCACGGGCGTATCGCTCGGCATTAAAATCTAAAACGCCTTGATTATAACACAAGCGTTGATAAGCCAAATT
>JBKBSS010000182.1:0-6622 GCA_046291385.1 Emticicia sp.
AAGCATACCAAGACCACCGAACTGATTGCTGGCTCAGGCATAAATGATGCGTTTTTTCATTATTAGTTTCTATCCACACAATACAAAACCCCATCAAATACGTTAGGATAAACGTACTGATAATTTTATGATGAAAAAATCGCTTTTCTTTTTACTCTTTTTACTTACACTTCAAGCTTGTTCGCAAACGTCGGAGCAAATCAGCGGTGAAGCTCAACTCCAACAATCGGTTTTAGATTATGTGAATCAATATCGGAAAAATAAAGGTTTAGCACCGCTCAAAATGATGCCACTTATCACGGCGGAGGCATTAAAACATAGTAAAAACATAGCTGATGGCAGAGTAGATTTTGGCCACGATGGCTTTGAAGGTCGAGCTGATAGATTGATGAGCCAAATTGAGTTGTCAAATGCTATTGCAGAAAATGTTGCTTACGGAAAATTTTCAGCCCAAGAAGTGGTTAATCGTTGGATACAAAGTACGGGACACCGAAAAAATATTGAAGGAAAATTTACACTTACGGGTATCGGAATCGTACGGAGAGCCGATGGTTATTTGTATTTTACGCAGATATTTATCAACAAATAGGTAGTAGTACTTTCTTCTAATTCTTTTTTTAATGCCACATAAAATGCTTGTCATTAGCATTTTATGTGGCGTTTATTTTTTATTTTCCAGCTCTACGCTCCAACTCGGCACGCTTCAGAGTAATCAAATGACCGATTGGTTTTCCTGCACGATAAGTAATCACACGGAGTGTAATTGGGCCATCGGGCAATTCGATTGGTTGTGAATATTTCGGTGAAAATTTATCTGGCATTGAATCATCAATCGAATAGAAAATATCTAAATCCGAGATTTCGCTGCCCAATTCGAGCATTAATTTACCATTTTTTATGCTTGGCGTAATAATCGCATCATAAACAGCTTTCGAGAAACCCAATTCAGCAACCTCGGCACGGTCGAAATGAGCCTCCATGCGTTTACTGAAATTATCCCAATTTTTAGCCGATTTCTGCGACCAATAAACCTCCGATAATGCCCACGCACGTGGATAAGTCATGTATTCGGCATGGCGTAAAGTTGGCGTTTGTTCGCTCCAAAGGTTTCCTTGTCCACCCAAAATATATTTAGCTTCAACGCCATCGGGTACAGGTTCAAAACTATACGATTTACTTACACGCAAACCTGCATAAATTGGTGGGTCGATGGTATTATCGCCTTGATTGTAGTCGATATAAGCAAAAGTTGTTGGTGTCATTACAACTTCGTGTCCGAGGTGAGCCGCTTCGATTCCGCCCTTTACTCCTCTCCAGCTCATTACGGTTGCATTTGGTGAAATTCCACCTTCCAAAATCTCGTCCCAACCGATGAGTTTTTTGCCTTTTGTTGCCAAAATTTTCTCCAAACGATTCATAAAATACCCTTGCAAATCTTCTACATGGCGAATGCCCAATTTTTTCATCAAAGCTTGACAACCAGCATCGGCCGCCCAAAAACCTTTGTAGCATTCGTCACCACCGACGTGGATATATTGATTCGGGAAAAGTGCCGCCACTTCGGTCATTACTTTGTCCAAAAACTCGTAAACTTTCTCGTCCGCAGGATTCAAAGCATTTTCATAACGCATCTTGAAAGTACCGTTTCCGTACCAATCAGCAATATTTGCCCCTGGGTTCACGAAAGTATTTGGGTCTTTTTTAGTACTTAATTCTGGATAAGCCGCAATAGCCGCCATGCTGTGGCCTGGCACATCAATTTCGGGAACAATCGTTACGTTGCGTTCTTGGGCATATTTTACCACTTCTTTGATATCTTCTTGCGTATAAAAACCGCCAACTGTCGCTTTTTCGCCTACTTTCGCAGGTTCACGGTCGCC
The DNA here is from genome assembly GCA_046291385.1 of Emticicia sp. Taxonomy (GTDB): domain Bacteria; phylum Bacteroidota; class Bacteroidia; order Cytophagales; family Spirosomataceae; genus Emticicia. The sequence continues at coordinate 1,881 of JBKBSS010000182.1, forward strand.
AAAATGTCCCGCACGAGGTACACGCCACGCTCCTACTTCGGTTAACTTTGGAAGTGATTTTATCTCGATTCTCCAACCTTCATCATCCGTTAAGTGCCAGTGAAAAGTATTATATTTCAAGCGAGCAATATCATCAATGTATTTTTTCACTTCGGCTTTTGTGAAGAAATTACGGCTTACATCAAGCATGATTCCTCTCCAACCAAAGCGTGGATAATCAGTAACTTTTACGGCAGGAATTGACCAATTTGCTTTCGTAAGTATCTTACTTTCAATCTCTTTCGGCAAAAGTTGTAGCAAAGTCTGCATTCCATAAAACAAACCCGCAGTTTGGTTGGCCGAGATAACAACACCTTTTGGCGTTGACTCAAAAGTATAGCCTTCTTTGCCGAGTTGAGTATTTGGCGTGTCATTCAAGTTGAGTTGAATCAAGCCTGCTTTACCTTCTTGGGCTTTTAAAACCAAACCTGTAGGAACGCTCAATTTCTGCACCAACATTTCGGCTACGCTGCTCGCATCGGCTTTGTTGTAGCTAATGGTAGTTTTGGCAGTTAGAGTAAAACTTCCTGCATTTTGCGAAACCTCAACGGGCTGCGGAATAAGATTTAAGGGCATATTTTGGGCGTTTAGATTGAGAAAAGCAAAACTAAGCACCGAAAAAAAAAGTTTTTTCATAGAATATATTAAGGAATTTTGTTGAATTATACTACAATATTAATGTAAGAAGATTTCCTTTTCAAGTCTTTTTAAAAAATTATTTTTCAATAATCTAATATTAAAAAAATATTTTATAATATTTTTTTAATATTAGATTTGAATAAAGTTCAAAATTATACAATGGGTGATTAAGCCAAAGTTTTACTCTCTCCGATATTCTTTCTGATAAACCAATGGCGATTTTCCGACGATTGCCTTGAACTGCCGATTGAAATTTGAAATAGTATTATAGCCACTTTCGTAGGCAATTTGGGTAACATTGAGCGTGCCTTCATGCAGCAATTTACAGGCGTTTCCAATACGAATTTCGGCAATAAAATCAAAAAAAGATTTATTAGTTCGGCCCTTAAAATACCTGCAAAAAGCGGCATCACTCATGCTCACGAGCGAAGCCAACTCACTCAGTCTGACTTCTTCTTTGAAATGTTTCATCACGTAATCATGTACCTTTTGCATTCGTTCGGTTTCCGAAATCTTGTACATATTCACATAACCCAAACTCGTAATAAACTCATAATCAGCCGATTGTGAAAGCTCGTGTAGCATCGAAAGCAATTTCAAAACTCGCTCAAAACCATCGAGTTTATTTAGTTCTACCAAACCTTCTCTGATTTTTTCTCGCATCTTTCCCACAATATCTATTCCACGTTGGCCATTTTGTAAAAGCTGCTTGAGGCGGTACATTTCTGACTTTTCAAAGAAATTATTTCCCAGAAAATCTTCCGTAAAATAGACCACAATTCCGTGTGTTTGTAGGTCAGAGTTCTGCTCAAAATAAGCTTTATCATTCCGCCAAAGATGCGGTACGTTTGGGCCTAAAAATACAGTATCGCCCGCCTCAAAATGCTGAATATCATCGCCAATGAAGCGAGTACCGCTTCCTTCAAAAACCGTAAATAGTTGATAATGAGGATGAAAATGCCAACTCGAATCAAAATGAGATTGACGTAACTCCTGCACTTCAAACGAATAAACCTGACTTCCGAGCGTTTTTTTTAGTAGTTTCATTGAAAAAGTCCACAGTCCGTAGTCAACAGTCCACCGTGGTTTTATTAAATAATATATATATACGTATATTTGCTTATTTTTCTGTAAATATATTTAAAAATATCAAAATACAGTCAAAATTAGTTAATCAAAGCACATTTTATATAATTTTATTGCGATAAATTTGTATTATTATTTTTATAAATTTAAAAACCCCTCTGGGGGCAAGGGGGCTATGACCTACGGAATGAATCTCCTTTTATGGGGAACAGAAATTAATGAAGACCTTTTTCCAGTTTTAGAGCAAATCAAGGAAATTGGATTTGATGGTGTGGAGATTCCTATCTTCGATGTAAATCCTGAAAAATGGTATTCTTGGAGACAAAAATTAGATGAATTAGGTCTGAAACGCATCGCAGTTACGATTTGCGGTGGCGATTTCAATCAAATCAGTCCCGACGAAAATATGCGAAAAGCAACTTTGGAACGCAACAAGCGAGCCATTGATTGTGCCATGATTTTGGGTTCTGATTTGCTCACGGGGCCTTTTCACTCGGCTTTGGGTGTGTTTACGGGCGTGCCGCCAACGAAACAAGAACTACTTTGGGCAAAAGAAAATCTTTGGGATTTGGCCGAATATGCCGATAGCATGGGCATCACGCTCGGACTCGAATATTTGAATCGCTTTGAAAGTTATTTGGTTTCATCGTCGGACGAACTTTTGGCTTTGGTCGAAGACATCAATCATCCTGCTTGTAAGATAATGTTTGATACTTTCCATGCCAATATCGAAGAAAAATCAATGACTGAAGCCATCAAGAAATTGGCCAAACATATCGTTCATGTGCAACTTTCGGAAAATGACCGCAGTACGCTCGGCAAAGGAAGAGTTGATTTTGAAGAAATTTTAAAAACCTTAAAATCAATCAATTATGATGGAATGTTGAGCATCGAAGCATTCAGTATGAAGCTTCCTGCGGCCAATATCTGGCGAAAAATGTTTGATTCGGAAGAACAATTAATGAGGGATAGTTTAGCGTTCTTAAAAACCCCTAACCCCTAAAGGGGAACTATCATATTCGAACTTTAGAAATTAAAATATAACTCTATAAATAAAATGAATAATTTAGAAAATACCCCCTTTAGGGGGAAGGGGGTGAACATAGCCATCGTTGGACTTGGCTTCGGAGCAGAATTTATTCCAATTTACCAACGTCACCCAAATGCAAACATGTACGCCATTTGCCAAAGAAACGTTGAAAAACTCAATGCAATCGGCGATAATTTTGGCATTGACGTTCGTTATTCAGATTATGACGAATTATTGAAAGACCCAAATATTGATGCGGTTCATATCAATTCGCCAATTCCGAATCATGCCGAACAAACTTTGAAGGCACTTTATGCAGGAAAACACGTGGCTTGTACAGTTCCAATGGCAACTTCGGTGGAAGATTGCCAAGCCATCGTAAACGCTTGCCGAGAAACTGGCAAGAAATACATGATGATGGAAACCGTTGTCTATGCCCGTGAGTTTTTGTTTGTGAAAGAATTATACGAAAAAGGCGAACTCGGAAAAGTACAATTTTTAAAAGCATCGCACCAACAAGACATGGAAGGCTGGCCTGACTATTGGCCAGGTTTACCACCAATGCACTACGCTACTCACTGCGTTGGGCCAGTGGCAGGTTTACTAAGATTAGAAGCGGAATATGTTTCGTGCTTTGGCTCGGGAACGATTTCGGAAGATTTGATAAAAATACATAATTCACCATTCGCTGTTGAATCGGCACACATAAAATTCAAAAATAGCGATTTAAGTGCTTACGTTTATCGTTCGTTATTTGATGTAGCACGTCAATATCGTGAGAGCTTTGAGGTTTATGGCTCGAAAAAATCTTTCGAGTGGGCTTTGATTGAAAACGAACCAAACGTTATTCACACCGCCAAAAAACCTGAGCCTGAGATTCCAGAAAAAGTTGAAACGCCTGATTATGCTCACTTACTTCCGCAGGAGATTCAATCTTTCACAGGAAAAGGTGTTTATGACCACGACGACAACACGCACCTAAGTTTTGCACAAGGTGGCGGACACGGTGGCTCGCACCCACATTTGGCTCATGAATTTATTTCGGCACTCATCGAAGACCGTGACCCATTCCCGAATGCCGTACAATCGGCCAACTGGACATCAGTTGGAATCTTGGCACACGAATCGGCCATGAAAGGTGGCGAGATTATTTATTTGCCTGAGTTTTGATTCCTAAGGCAATTTATTTTGGGCAAAAAATAAAGTAAATACTAAAAGATTATTTCGGTGCGATGCACCTTAAAACTGTTACGGTTCGTTTTATTTTCTACAAATATTTGGGTGCTACGCACCAGTAAAAATATTGTAAATAGGTGCATAACCGCAAAATATTTATAGATAAGGAAAAAAAACTTGTGATTTTATTCCTACAAATACTATGCTACGCACCAATAAATAATGTTTAAAGTAAGCGGCAGAGCCGCAAAATATTTGTAGAAAATATAGACCAAAACAAACTTTAAAGTGCATCGCACGGTGCGACCGTCGCCGAAATAAAATCATTTTCCAAAGCAAAAAATTAAATGGCAAATACATACTCTCAAATTTACATTCATATCATCTTTGCAGTGCAAGGGCGTGAGAATGTAATAAAAAAGGCATGGAAAAATGAATTATACGCCTACATGGGAGGAATTATTAAAAATTTAGGTTCAAAACCGCTGGTCATTAACGGAATGCCTGACCACGTTCACATATTTGTTGGGCATAATCCTGCAACAACAATTTCAAATCTTGTTGAAGAACTTAAAACTTCTTCCAATAAATTTATAAAAGAGAACTTTTCAAAAAACACATTTAAATGGCAGAAAGGTTACGGAGCATTTTCGTACAGCCGTTCTCAAATTGATACTGTTATCAAATACATTAATAATCAAGAAGAACACCATAAAAAACACACATTCAGAGAAGAATACCTCAAGTTTTTAGAAGTTTTTGAAGTCGAATA
>JBKBSS010000182.1:6632-6931 GCA_046291385.1 Emticicia sp.
CAATTAAAAAATCACATGAAAAAAATCATTCTATTCCTAACTCTTACGCTCTCTTTTTCGAGTATTTTTGCCCAAACTGGCCGAAGGCTCGAAATCCTTTTCCTCGGTGATAATGGGCATCATAAACCCATTGAGCGAGTTCCGACAATCATGGCAGCATTGGGAAACCGAGGCATCAACTTTACTTATACCGATAAATTGGAGGACATTAACGCCCAAAATTTATCGAAATATGATGCCTTGATGATTTTTGCCAATTGGGACGACATTACGCCCGCTGCCGAAAAGGCTTTGCTCGA
>JBKBSS010000183.1:0-3707 GCA_046291385.1 Emticicia sp.
TTCGTGTTTTCCTGCGTCAAATTCTCCATCAACAGGCACAGCAATTACTCGCCCGATATTGTCAAAAATCTGAATCATCGTATGTCCTCCTTTTGTATTAAAAGTTAGCGTAGTTGAGTCAGTAAACGGATTCGGATAATTGCTGATGAGGTCTTCATTTATCGTAATTGGCTCATTAGCAGTGATTTTGCCGCAAGCTTGTACTTGTACGAGTGGGAGAGGCTGAAAATCTTTGAGCAAGACATCATCCACATAAGCTTGGTCCATACAAAACCATTGGGTAAGTATCGAGGCATAAACCGAACGGAAATCATACTGCATCGTTAGGTTATCGTTGGTGCTGGGCGATGCGGCAATATCAGGCGATTTGCCGAGTGCAACAGGGTTTACTAAATCGCCAAACATAAACATCGGGGCGGCCGCTCCGTGGTCAGTTCCGCCACTGGCATTAGATTTTACTCTACGCCCAAATTCCGAATAGGTCAATCCCAAAACTTTTTTCGATACGCCCAGTCCAGCTAAATCGTCCGAAAATGCTTTAACGGCATCGCTCACAGTTTTCCAAAGATTTGTGTGCGTTCCTGTGGTCGTATCGCTTGTATTTACTTGATTGCTATGCGTGTCAAAACCGCCAATACTTACATAATAAACTTTCGTTTTTAGTCCTCCACCAATCAATTGGGCAACAATTTTAAGCTGATTTGCTAAACTTGTATTCGGATAAGTAGCTTGCTTTGTAACTTTTGCCGCCGCACCTTTAATCGAACTGGCATAAAGGTTTGTCTGATTCGCTACTTCACGCAAAAACTTCAACTCTTTTCCAGCCAAAGTATTGGGGGTAGATTCTACTTTATTCGATATTAAATTATAAAAACTTGTAGGGTTTGAAATTGCCATTCCCATTGATTGTATTGGCCCTTGTAAAGCTGTGTTTACGACCGAACCAATCTGAATCGCCAACGGGTCGGGATATTTTGTACTTGGATAACCCGTTGGATAATTAGGGTTATCAATGGCTAAATAGCGTCCTGTCCAACCATTATTCACAAAAACGTTCGAGTCGGAAGCTGTATTCCAAATATCGGTTGCTCTAAAATGCGAAAAATTTGGGTTCGGATAACCAACACTTTGTATCAATGCCGCTTTTCCTTCCTTAAACATTGTCTGAAAAGCCGTCATTCCTGGATTTAACCCAAGCGTATCCGTTTGCGGAATCGTCAAAAGTTTTTCTTGCGGAATGGCAATATTCGTGCGGGCATTTCTATAAAGGCTATATTTATCAATCGGGATAACGGTGTTCAAACCATCATTTCCGCCCGATAATTGTATAACGACGAGTACGTTTTCGTCGCCAATGGCTGCATCATCGACATTTCCAAATGCCTTAAATGATAGACCATTCAATAAAGCAGGCATTACAACACCTGCAAATGTATTTTGTATAAAATCTCTACGTTTCATAGAAGCCCAATGAGTGTTAAAAGGGTTGTTTTATTTGCAGGGTGATTATCCTAACTGATATTCTGGTAATGCCAAAATATATTTGTAAAGGTTTCGGAGTCGAGTCGTAACCATATTGAGTGAATTTGTGTCATTTGGTTTGCTAATCATGGCATCCCAAAGTTCTGTCCAATAATAATCGGTTGACTGTCCACTCAAAAGTATGTCTTTTTTTAATTGCTGAATCAGTTCGGTACTTATTGGGATTTCATACAAAATTTCGAGCGAATCGCTGATGAGCTTATTTGGGTCGTTTGGTGTAGGCATTTTCTTGGCAAAAGCTACCACATCAAGTTGTATTTTTTTGCCGTTTTTTGTAAATCCCGAATTGATAAACGTATCAGTAAATTGATTGCGTTTCGGGTAAGTGTCTGAGTTTACCCAAATTCCATAAAACATCGGAGCTTGATAGTAAGCAGACCATCCAGCTACACTTGGTGGGTCGCCGATGTCTTGCTGCATAATCTGTCCCTGTCGAGCTATTTCGCCAAATAAATTGTAGTATTCTTGCAAAAAATCTTTTGGTGAAGGAAAAGCCACATCAAATTCTCTGATTGTTCCGATAACCAAATCAAGTGGACTTTTAATCATTGCTCCGTAAACGTTAGCATCAAAGAAATGCTGACTTTTGAAGAGAGCCGCCAAGACAGGTTTTATTTCGTATTTATTATCTCTAAAAATCTTCGCCAGTGGCTCAATTATATCTTTTTCAACGGCAGGAGTAATATCATAATATACAAAAAACTGGTAGAATTTTCGGCAAATGAACTTACTTACTTCTTCGACCGCAAAAATCATAGTCAGCATTTCGTCCAGTTCTTGAAGAGCAGCCGCATTATTGATGCCTTTGATGACAGTATTGTTGTAAAAAGCCGAAAATTTCTTGTCAGTGGCATCGTGGTTCGCAACATTGAATGTATAAACCATTCTATCATTATTGATATTAATACCAGTCAGTACTCTTGCGGCAGCCTTAACATCATCTTCTGTATATTTTGAGCCACTTCCTTTGCCGAGTGTAAAAAGTTCTTGCAATTCACGGCCATAGTTTTCGTCGGGAGCATTCTTGGTATTTAATCGGCCATTCAAATAGCGAAGCATAGCAGGGTCAAGGGTGATTTCCTTCACAAACTCCTTGAAATTGCCAAGCGTATAAGTTCTCAGTACTGTGTTGTGTAGATACGCAAAACGAGCATCATCAAAATCATTGATTTCGGTGGCAAAATGATTGTGCCAAAACAGCACCATTTTTTCATGAATGTTACGTTTTTGTGTAGCCATCTGCATGACCCACCAATATTTATACGATGCTCTTCGTCGTGAATTGACAGTGCCATCGCCATAAATAGCTTTCACCCAAGTTTCACCAAATTTAATACCTTGCGGGTCTTTGTAGTCGGCAGTATCATAAAAATTTAGGGGAGGCTCAACAGGAGTTGGAGCTGCCAAAAGTTCGTCAATGGTTTGGCTTAGTGTCTTTTTCTGAAAATAAGCAATATCATCAGGGCTTGACCCAAACATCGTACGTTTCAGTAAATGACTTATTTGGGCGATTTTCCATTCACCCTTATACTCGTCTATGCTGCCTTGAATGGCGGTTGGAGAGTAAAGTTGATTCATAGTTTAGATTAGGTTTTTACTATTGACAATCTTTGATGCTAAAGGTTTAATTCTCTTCGCAATAAAATATATTATTTAGGTAATCAAGGTACGGTTTCAATATTCGGCAGCCATTGATGACCTCAAGTATAAAAGTTTTGTTTAAAATTTCTTCGTCCGCAAATCTGTGAATAAAAAAAAGTTCTTTATACTTTAATAATTCTATATCAGGATGCTCAGCGGAATACCCTTTAGGCATTTTTTTGACTTTTTCTCCGTGAATTTCGTTAAAATAATTGTGGAAATTTTCTTCTTCAATAATACTTTTCAGTCGATGAGGGCTGTAATCAATTTCTTGTCGGAAACTTGCTAATTGAGTGCTGGTCGGAAACCACATTCCACCGCCTAAAAATGATTTTTCGTTGGGTTGAATATGCAGATAAAAATCAACTTTCCCTGAACTTCTTCCGCCTGGGCCAAATGCCGCTGCTAAATGATTTTTGTAGGGCGATTTGTCCGCCGAAAATCTTATGTCTCTATTAATGCGAAAAATACAACTTTTAACAGTCGTATTAAGTAAGTTGTCTTGAAATTGAGTAATACCTGTT
>JBKBSS010000183.1:3806-6844 GCA_046291385.1 Emticicia sp.
ATAATCTTTTCTATTGGCGTGAAACCATTCTCGGTTGTTATTTTGCTCTAAGTTTCTTAAAAATTGAAGTGAATGATGGGTTAGCATTGATATTTTTATCTATTTTTGTGGAAAATTACATTATTTTTTATCATTATTCAGAAATTATGGCAAGAATATTAACAGGCATACAAGCAAGCGGTGTTCCGCATCTCGGAAATATTTTAGGAGCAATTTTGCCTGCAATTAAATTATCACAAAATCCTCAAAACGAATCATTTTTATTTATAGCCGACTTGCACTCAATGACCACCATCAAAGATGCAAAAGTAATGCAAGAAAATACCCGTGCGGTTGCGGCGGCGTGGTTGGCGTGTGGTTTTGATGCCGAAAAGAATTTTTTCTATCGCCAATCTCGTCTGGCTGGCTATCATACCGAATTGATGTGGTATCTGAATTGCCAAACGCCTTATCCGATGTTGGCAAATGCTCACTCTTTCAAAGATAAATCTGACCGCCTTTCTGATGTAAACGCTGGACTTTTCACTTATCCAGTTTTGCAAGCGGCCGATATTGTGCTTTACGGAGCTAATTTTGTGCCTGTTGGAAAAGACCAGCGTCAACACCTCGAAATGTCGAAAGATATTGCTGCTATTTTTAATCGTACTTATGGCGAAGTTTTGACTTTGCCTGACGCACTAATCGACGAAAACGTAATGGTGATTCCAGGAACAGATGGAACGAAAATGAGTAAATCTTACAATAATTTTATCAATGTTTTCTTGCCCGAAAAACCACTTTTGAAAGCAATAAAATCTATTATTTCTGATAGTACGCCACTCGAAGAACCTAAAAATCCTGATACTGACGTAACTTTTAAGTTATTTTCGTTAGTTGCCGAACCAAATGAAATTGAAGATATGCGTCAAAAATATTTGGCTGGAGGTTTTGGATATGGTCATGCCAAGCAAGCATTATTTGAGGTTTTGTGGAAGAAATTTGAAAAAGAAAGAGATATTTTTAATTATTACATGGAAAACGACGATGCTTTGGAAGCAAAATTAAAGCACGGCGAAGCCAAAGCCCGTGAAATTGCCGAAAAAACAATCAATGATGTAAGAGGAGTTTTAGGATATTTATAAAATGATTGAAACTATCAAATACGCCGAATATGAGTGGTTTTTGTGGCTCAATAGTTTTCATTCTCCTGTGTGGGATACAATTATGTTTTGGGTCACTTATCGTTTTACATGGATACCTCTATATTTGTATATCATCTATTTCTTGTTTAAAAACATAAGGCTTGATTTTATACGCAGTCTTACATTTGTACTAATTTCAGTTGGCTTGGCTGACAGAATCACTTCGGGATTTATGAAACCCTATTTTCAACGTTTGCGGCCGTGTCATGACCCTGTGATTCAGCATCTTGTACACGTTGTGGGTAATTGTGGCGGGCAGTATGGATTTGTTTCGAGCCATGCTTCTAATAGCTTTGCATTGGTTGTGGCAATTTTTATTTTATTCAAAAATCATAAAATTGAATCAAAATTGCCAATTTTTTTGTTGTTTTGGGCAATAATAGTGTCTTATAGCCGTATCTATGTGGGGGTTCATTTTCCGACTGATATTATTGTTGGCGGCTTAATTGGCGGCTTGATTCCTATTTTATTATATCCGCTTTTTATATTTTTCAAACATAAAAAATCTACAATCTAAACCTAATTTTATGAAAAAAGTACTTTTAGTCATTGTATTTTTGTTTATTTCGGTCATTTCTTTTGCACAAGATATTACGCAAGGAACTTGGTATAATGAAGAAAAAACAGGAAAAATTCAGTTTTTCAAGCAAGGAGATAAAATCAATGGTAAAATTATTTGGCTAAAAGAACCTAACGAGCATGGAAAGCCAAAAATGGATAAAGAAAATCCTGACGCTAAATTAAAGACTCGTCCGATTTTAGGTTTGATGAATCTAAAAAACTTCAAAAATACGGGAAAAGGTACGTGGGAAGATGGCGAAGTTTATGACCCTAAAAACGGTAAAACATATTCTTGTAAAATGACATTGGTTAGTCCAACCCAATTGGATATTCGTGGATTTATCGGAATTTCGATTATTGGCCGCACTTCAAAGTTTACAAAAGCCGATTAAAAATACTTTTATAAGTAAAAAGCCCCCAATTCTCTCGAAAGGGGGCTTTTATATGATACTTGAAGAAATTATTTTACTTCTTCAAAGTTTACGTCAGTTACGCCTTCGTCAGCAGTTGCAGTGTTTCCGCCAGCTTGTTGGCCACCGTCTTCTCCTGGAGTTGCACCTGCAGCATACATTTCTTGCGAAGCAGCTTGCCATGCAGCATTGATTTTCTCCATTGCTGAGTCAATCGCAGCTACATCTTTAGTTCCGTGAGCAGCTCTTAGTTCAGTCAATGCACCTTCAATCGCAGATTTATTGCCTTCTGAAAGTTTCTCGCCATATTCTTTCAACTGTTTTTCAGTTTGGAAAATCATGGTATCAGCCGCATTTACTTTCTCGACTTTTTCTTTTTCAGCTTTGTCTGCTTCTTCGTTGGCTTTTGCCTCATCACGCATTTTTTGGATTTCTGCGTCAGATAAGCCTGAAGATGCTTCAATTCTGATTTTTTGCTCTTTGCCAGTTCCTTTATCTTTAGCTGTAACGTTCAAGATACCATTGGCATCCACATCAAACATTACTTCTACTTGTGGCACACCACGTGGTGCTGGTGGAATACCATCTAAGTGGAAACGTCCGAGAGTACGGTTTTGCGTAGCCATTGGGCGTTCACCTTGCAAGATGTGTAATTCTACCGAAGGTTGATTATCAGCCGCTGTCGAGAATGTTTCACTTTTTTTGGTTGGAATCGTTGTGTTCGACTCAATCATTTTTGTAAAAACACCACCCAAAGTTTCGATACCAAGCGATAACGGAATAACATCAAGCAATAAAATATCTTTTACTTCACCAGTCAAAACACCACCTTGAACGGCCGCACCGATAGCCACAGCTTCGTCAGGGTTTACGTTTTTAGATGGTT
>JBKBSS010000184.1:0-6807 GCA_046291385.1 Emticicia sp.
AATTCAACTGAAATTTTTTAGCACGAAAGAACAGCTTATTCCCGTAGAGATTTTTGATGTAAATGGCAAAAAAGTGCTGCAAGAAAAAATGAGTTTATTGCAGGGTGATAATATTAAGGTATTGAATATCAGTAGTTTATCAAGTGGAATTTATTTTTTGAGAGTTTTTGGGGGGAGTAAGAAGATTGTGGTGAATTGAGGTTTTGTTTGTAAACTTATTTCACGATAAAGCACCCCAGAGTCTCCCGAAGGAACGGAAAAAGAATTATTAAAGTATCCAATTAAAAAATCATGCAAAATAAACTCATCAACGAAACAAGTCCATATTTACTTCAACACGCCCACAATCCCGTTGAGTGGTTTCCGTGGGGCGAAGAAGCCCTGCAAAAAGCCAAAGCCGAAGACAAGCCGATTTTGGTAAGTATTGGTTATTCGGCTTGCCATTGGTGCCACGTCATGGAGCGAGAATCTTTCGAGAACGAGCAGATTGCCGAAATCATGAATGAGTATTTGGTCTGCATTAAAGTTGACCGTGAAGAACGCCCCGATGTCGATGCGATTTACATGGATGCCCTGCAAGCAATGGGGCTACGTGGCGGTTGGCCACTCAATGTTTTTTTAATGCCCGATGCCAAGCCTTTTTACGGTGGCACGTATTTTCCTGCACCTAATTGGGCAAATTTGGTCGAGAGCATCAGTAATGCCTTCAAAAATGACCGTGAAAAACTGCAAAAATCGGCTGAAGGTTTCACGCAAAATATGCACGTCAAAGAGAGCGACAAATATCAAATGGATATTTCGGACGATGGACTAAAGATTTCGGAAGAAGAACTCACCACAATTTTTAATCGCTTACACAAAGATTTTGATTTTGAGAAAGGTGGTATGAATCGCAGTCCAAAATTTCCGATGCCGAGTATTTGGAAGTTTTTGCTCAGATATTATACCATCACCAAAGATAAACGAGCCTATCAGCACCTCATTCACACACTCGATAGAGTTGCTTTGGGTGGCATTTACGACACCATCGGCGGCGGTTGGACTCGCTACTCAACCGATGAAGATTGGAAAGTACCGCACTTCGAGAAAATGCTTTATGATAATGGTCAGTTGGTGTCGCTTTATGCCGAAGCCTACGCCTTAACAAAATCAGAAGGCCAGCCCGACGAATTTTATAAAGCCAAAGTAACCGAAACCATCGAATGGCTCGAACGAGAAATGATGAGCCAAGAAGGAGGTTTTTACTCGGCTTTAGATGCTGATAGCGAGGGCGAAGAAGGAAAGTTTTATATTTGGAAGAAATCGGAAATTGAAGCAATTTTGGGCGAAGATGCCGTTCCATTCTGCGAAACTTTTGAGTTTTCGGAACAGGGAAACTGGGAACACGGCAATAATGTAGTGCATCTCGAAGAGCGTGATTTTATGGAAAATGGTTTTCCGTTGAGTCAAGAAATCAAACAAAAACTCTTTGGTTTTCGAGCAAAAAGAATCCGTCCAGGACTTGATGATAAAATCTTGTGTTCGTGGAATGGCCTGATGCTCAAAGGTTTAGTTGATGCTTATCGCTATCTCGATACGACAAAGTTTTTGGAATTGGCTTTGCAAAATGCTCATTTTATCAAAGAAAAAATGAGCATTAAAGTCACGACCGAAGATGGGGCAGAGGGGCGTGGACTTTGGCATAATTATAAAAATGGCCAAGCAAATATCGTGGCATATCTCGAAGATTACGCCAGCGTGATTGATGCCTACACGGCTCTCTATCAGGTTACTTTTGATGAAACTTGGTTAAAAGAAGCCGAATTATTGGCCGATTATACGATTGCCAATTTCTACGATGCCGAAGACGAGTTTTTCTACTTCACAGATAGTCAAGGCGAAGAATTGATTGCCCGAAAAAAAGAAATTTTCGACAATGTGATTCCTGCTTCAAACTCAATGATGGCTTCTAACCTTTACAATTTAGGACTGTTGTTGGGTAGAAATGATTTTATCGAAATCAGTAATTTGATGTTGGCAAAAATGAAACGCATCGTTCTGACCGACCCACAGTGGGTAACGCAATGGGCGTGTTTGGCCACGCAACACACCAAACCAACTGCCGAAGTAGCTATTGTTGGAAAAGATTTAAAAGAAATCAGAAAACAAATTGATGCAGATTTTATGCTCAATAAAATTTTTGTAGGCACAGAAACCGACTCAAAACTGCCTCTTTTACAAAACCGAATGGCAAAAAATGGCGAAACAACAATTTATGTATGTTTCGATAAAGCTTGCCAATTACCAACAACCGATGTAGCTAAGGCTTTAGAACTAATGCAGTAGAGCAATTTTTTAAATTGCTCAAAATCTAAATATTTTCAAATAAAAACATCTATCATCAAAATGAAAACCAAACATCTATTACTACTCCTAACCTTCATCATTTTTGGAGCAAATGCCCAGAAATCTCCAAAAATTAACAAATTACCCGAATATAAATTATCAAAAAATGAAATCGAAGCCCACATTCGTTTCATAGCATCGGATGAAATGTTGGGACGCCGAACTGGCGAAATTACCAATAATGTGGCAGCTCGATATGTGGCCGAAAATTTCCGTTTACAAGGGTTAAAAACACCAAATGGTCAAAAGGATTATTTACAACCAGTGCCTTTTGAAATGGTAAAACCCACAAAAAAAGGAGAAGTATTGGTAGGAACTGACTCACTAAAATGGACAAAAGATTTTATTATGTTGAGTGGAAAAGCCACAAAACTCGAAAATGTTCCAGTAGTTTTTGTGGGCTATGGCTGGGTTGATGACAAGCAAGATGATTACAAAGGTCTTGATGTAAAAGGCAAAATCGTCATTGCTCAATTTGGTATTCCGAATAGCGACGACCCGAACGAAAATCTCAGAGGTTCATCAAAAAAAGTTGATTTTGCTGCCAAAAATGGTGCTGCGGCATTTATTCAGTTGTATAATTTGAAATATCCGTGGGCAGCAATCACCAATTATATGGGTGGCGAAAAACTCAATTTAGCTCCTGATAATGCTTCAACAGCCGACATTCCGCATATTTGGGTGAGCAATTCACACTTAAAAAAGTTTTCGAGAGAAACACTTTCAACGCTTAGTTTGAATGTAAGTGAAGTATCGAAAAAGACCGTGATGTCGTATAATGTTTTAGGAGTCTTGGAAGGCTCTGACCCTGTTTTGAAAAATGAATATGTGGTACTCACTGCTCACTTCGACCACGTTGGAACTGGTAAAAAAGGCGGTCGAGTAACCGAAAGCGATACAATTTTTAATGGAGCGAGAGATAATGCTTTCGGCACAACTGCCATTTTATCAGCAGTAAAAGCATTCACACAAAAACCAACCAAACGCTCGATTTTATTCATTGCTTACACAGGTGAAGAAATTGGACTTTTGGGAAGTAAATATTATGCTGAACATCCGCTTGTGCCATTGAAACAATGTGTTTATAGCCTCGATTGCGATGGTGCAGGCTACAACGACACAACCAAAGTAACCGTTATCGGACTTGACCGCACCGATGCTCAACCCCAAATCGAAGCAGGGGCAAAGGCTTTTGGTCTTACGGCAATTTCTGACCCAGCTCCCGAACAAAATCTTTTCGACCGCTCAGATAATGTAAATTTGGCGGCAAAAGGCATTCCTTCGCCCGATTTTGCACCAGGTTTTACCGCTTTCGATGCTGAAATTAATAAATTTTATCACCAAGTGAGCGATAGTCCAGAATCGGTAAATTATAATTATTTGCTAAAATTCTGTCAAGCCTACGTTTATTCTGCCCGATTGATTGCTGACCGCCCAACCGCTCCAAAATGGAAAGCTGGCGATAAATACGAAAAGGCATTTAATGAGTTGTATGGTAAGTGAGAATTATAAAATATTTCCACTGAGCGATTCGGCTATAACAATTGATTTTGGCAATATCATTGACGAAAAAACCAATGATATTGTCATGCAGTTGTATTATTACTGCACAAAAAATGCTTTTGTAGGAATGAAAGAGGCCATGCCCGCTTATGCTTCACTGACAATTTTTTATGATGTTTTTAGTGTTAGAAAAAACAACCTCTCTTTCAAATCAGCTTATGCTTTTGTAGAAGATTTTTTAATAAAAATTTGTAAAAATATCGGTAAAAGTGAAAATATTAAAAAAAGAACTATTGAAATTCCTGTAATTTATGATGGCGAAGATTTGAGCTATGTAGCTGATTATCATCAAATTAGCACAGAAAAAACAATCGAATTACATACTGCACCTACTTATCGAGTTTATATGATGGGTTTTTTAGCAGGTTTTGCCTATATGGGAGGTTTAGATGCCAGAATCGCTACGCCACGGAAGGCAACGCCACGCACGAAAGTTCCAGCGGGAAGTGTGGGGATTGCAGGAAATCAAACAGGAATTTATCCTTCGGAAAGTCCAGGCGGTTGGCAATTAATTGGCCGAACTGAATTACAACTTTATACCCCCAATGCCACAGAAATAACGCTTTTGAAAGCAGGTGATTTGGTGAAATTTGTGAGAACATAAATTCTTTTCCATAGCAACGGGTCAAGCCCGCTACTACGGAAAATTTAAAATCTACTTCAAAGGCGTTAAATCTACTTTTCTGAATTCAACTTCTGCACCTTCGGCTTGGAGAGCAATTTGTCCTTTTTGGGCGGTTGCACCGAAACCATCATTGACCATATCGCCGTTTACCCAAACTTTTATTTTATCGCCTCGGCATTCTATTGTCATTTTATTCCATTCTCCGAGTGGTTTTTCTGAATTATCCGTCAAATTTTTGACTCGGCGTTCTTTTCCTTCCGTGATTCCCCAATTTTCTTTTGGTCCACGTCGAGTTTCCATGTTTTCTACCTTAATATCTTCCACAATACACCAAAAATCTCCTGCATTTGAGTGCATCATTTGCACTTCGATAGATTTCGGAAACATGGCATACAAAGCCCGTGGCGTTGACGCATGAACCAAAACACCACAATTTCCAGGTTTTCCAGCAAAACGATATTCCAATTCCAAACGATAATTTTCATACGTTGATTTGGTCATTAAATGCCCTTCGGGCGTTCCCATACTCACTAAATTGCCATTTCTGATAATAAATGATTTTCTGAGATTTGGGTCTTTATCAATTGCTGGAACATCGCTGTACCAATTATTTAGGTCTTTTCCGTTGAATAAATGTATCGTTTGGGCAAACAATTTAGTAGAAGATATACCAATGCAGAGACACACAACTAAGATATTTTTCATGAAATTTAGTAAAGGTTGAAGTATAGAATGAAACTGTTTTTTACAAATTTAGATAAAAATGGTAATATCGCTCGAAAAGTGACAAGTAAATAAAACAAACGATTTTGGTGCTTGTTGAAAATGGTTTATTTTTGAGGAAATATCAAAAACTTGCAATTTCTTAAAAAAGGCATACTAACTACTTACCAAGATTTAGGAAAAAATGGACTTCGGCATTTGGGCGTAAATCCGAGTGGAGCAATGGATAGGTTCTCGACAAGATTACTGAATATTGCTCTACAAAATGACGAAAATCAGCCTATTCTTGAAATGCACTTTCCTGCTCCCGAAATATTATTTGAAGAAGATGCTGAAATAATCATCGGCGGAGCAGATTTCTCCCCAACAATTGATAACGAATCAATAACAAATTGGAAAACAATTTTTGTTAAAACTGGTAGTATTCTTAGGTTTAAGAAATTAATTGCTGGAAGCAGAGCGTATTTGGCAATAAAGAAAGCAGAAAATAAATTTTTGCCTTACATTGGACAAGTTTCCAACCTGTCTCACAAAAAAACAATCCGTTTCACCGAAGGCAAAGAGTTTGAACTACTGACCGAAAAAAGCAAAGAAGTATTTGAAAATCAATGCTTTATAATTTCAAAAGATTCTAACCGAATGGGTTATCGAATGAATTCGGAATCTTTGGAAGTAAGCACAAAAAAAGAGTTAGTCAGTTCAGCTGTAGATTTCGGAACAATTCAGCTTTTACCGAGTGGACAAATAATCGTACTCATGGCCGACCACCAAACCAGCGGAGGCTACCCACGACTTGGAAACGTTGTTTCGGTTGATTTACCCAAATTGGCTCAAAGTAACATCAACAATACCATTGTATTCAAAAAGATTTCGATTGAAGAAGCCGAAGATTTATTGATAAAACAAGAACTCGAACTTCAAAAACTAAAAGCAAGCATCAGATTTTTCAATGATAAACAAAAAAATTGACCTCAACTGCGACATGGGCGAAGCATTCGGGGCTTGGCCGATGGGGAATGATAGTGCTTTAATGGAACTGATTTCGTCGGCAAATATTGCTTGTGGTTTTCATGCGGGCGATGCCACCATCATGCGAAAAACCGCTCAACTGGCTCTCGAAAAAAATGTTGCCGTTGGAGCTCATCCTGCTTTTCCTGATTTGCAAGGTTTTGGTCGCCGCAATATGCAGCTTTCACCGCAAGAAGTGTATGATATTTGTGTGTATCAGATTGGAGCAATGTTTGGCACTGTCAAAGCTTTGGGCGAAAAACTTCACCACGTAAAACCACACGGTGCCTTGTATAATATGGCGGCCAAAGATGCTAATTTAGCCAAAGCCATTGCCGAAGCAACCAAAGCAATTCATCCAGATTTGATTCTGTTTGGTTTGTCGGGCAGTCATTTGATAACGGAAGCCGAAAAAATCGGTTTACGAACTGCTTCCGAGGTTTTTGCCGACCGAACTTATCAAAACGATGGAAATTTAACGCCCCGAACGCAAGCCAATGCCA
>JBKBSS010000185.1:0-6806 GCA_046291385.1 Emticicia sp.
CCAGGAGCGTTTCCTAAACCTGGGATGAAAATCACAAAAGATTATCAAGGTTGTGTTTCGACGGGCGGAGAAGTAACTGAATCAGATTCTTCTGCTACGGTAATTGACTCATCGGCGGCACCCGAAGAAAACCAGAGACTTCCACCAGTGGAGCTTATCAAAAGAGACACAACTGTCAATCGTGAAAACCGTTAAATAAATTTTATTTTTGGGTAACATTCAGTGTTCCAATACTAAGTGGCTTATTATCAGCACTATATGTTCTATTTTTTCGAAAACATTATTTTGCTGTCGGATAAGCCACTTTATTTTTTATAAATCCATTACAACTTTTTCTTTGAAATAAGTGTCATAGTAACAAATGGTATTTATTTTAAATTACAATCTTTTGTTATGACATTACAATTACCCATCCGCACCTCAACAATACGTTTAACTGGAAAGAAAAAAGTCAATCCAGCCGATGTTCTTTTCCTAAAAGCTGATGTAAATTATACGGAGGTTTTTCTACAGGGAGGCGAAACGCTCATTGTGTCAAAAACTTTGAAAGAACTCGAAAAACGTTTTATTCCGTTCGATTTCTTTCGTACGCACAAATCGTTTATGGTAAATCTAAATCACGTTATAGGCTATCAAATTCATGAAGGATTAATGGTGAAGTTAGACGAACATTACAACGTAAATTTATCTCGTCGCCGCAAAGAAGACTTTTTAAAGTCGTTTAATGATTTTACCCCCAACCGCAGCAGCGTACTGCCCCTAAAAGAGGATAAAAAACAAAGTAACAAGTTTGATTTTTTGTTTTCATAATAACCAAACCTTTATTCCCCTTTAGAGTGCGGTTAGGAGTGTTGGTGTTTAACTCGTATGGTCGGAGACAATTAGCCATTTTCCGTTGATTTTTTTGAGTATGAGCGTAAAATACCCGCCAATATCGCCTTTTTCTGGGCGTGTGAGATACCATTTGCCCAATACCCAACAAGTGGTTTTGGAGTGGAAATCGGTTTTCTGAATATCAAATTTTAGTTGCCCCATAGTCGCTCGGTCGGGATAACTTTTGTTATATCGGTCGAGCGTTGCTTTCCAGCCGTAAACAACTCCTTTCGAGCCAATAAACATCAGCGAGTCAGATTTCCAGTAATCTTCCATAAAAGCACTAATATTTCCTTCATTCCAGTTCTTATTTTGTCGAGACAACACATCCAGCACCGCTTGGCGTTCGTTGGAGGTTTGGGCAAAACCTGAGAATGTAAGCAACAGAAAATAAGTGAGTAGCATGTTTTTTTTCATAAATGATGTTTTTTTAGATGATGTTTTTCTATGGACTATGGTCTATCAACCATTGACTTTTTATATCTTTGCACGAAAGCATAAATTTATTAAATTTTCGTGAATAAACAAGCAATTTGGTTTATAGTGAACCCGATTTCGGGAGGCAAAAAAGTACATCAGTCGATAGTGAAACTAATTGATAATCAGTTAGATAAGCATGTGTATTCACCGAAGGTATTTTACACAGAATATGCAGGACACGCCACCGAAATTGCTGCCGAAGCCGTAAAAAATGGTGTGTCAACAGTAGTTGCGATTGGAGGAGATGGCACTGTAAATGAAGTTGGTAAAGCCTTGATTCACACAAATACTGCTTTGGGGATTATTCCAACGGGTTCGGGAAATGGCCTGGCGAGAGAGTTAGAGATTCCGATGAAACCTGCAAAAGCAATTGAATCTTTGAATACACCCGTGAGCAAAATGATTGATGTATGCTACGCAAACGAAGTGCCTTTTTTTTGCACGGCTGGAATCGGATTTGATGCCCATTGTGCTGAGATTTTCTCGAAAACTAAAGGGCGTGGAATGTTGAATTATGTAAAAATAGGTTTTACTGAATTTTGGAAGTATCAACCACTCGGATGTATTTTTGGAGCAAGCAATTATGATGTTTTTAGCATAACTTTCGGTAATGCCAGCCAGTTTGGGAATAATGCCTACATTACGCCCACGGCCGTCATTGACGATGGTTTGATTGACTGTACGATAATCAATCCGCCATCGGCTTTTCAGGCTTTGTCGATGATTAGTCAGTTGTTTAATGGTAATATTCATTCTTCGGAGCTTTCAGAAAATTATAGAGGCACAAAATTTAAGGTTTCAGCCGAACAAAATTTATTGATTCATTATGATGGCGAACCATTGCAGTTGAATACTAATGAATTGATTATCAATATTTCAGAGAAAAGTTTAAGAGTAATAATATGAAAAATAAGAAATTTCCGCTGGGCGGCACTCCGCAAGGAGTTGTATATTCGACAAATCCTGATTTTGAGTTTAATTTTGGTGATGACCAAGAACCAGAAACTTTGCCTGCTCAACAGCAAAATTTTAAGATTTGGTTGGATAGAAAAGGTGGAAATAAAATAGTAAGTCGAGTCGATGGTTTTATCGGAAAAGATGAAGATTTGCAAAATTTAAGAAAAAAACTCCAAAATCTATGCGGTAGTGGCGGTACTGCCAAAGATGGAGAAATTTTACTGCAAGGCGACCACCGTGACAAAATCTTGACGTTTTTGCTCAAAGAAGGTTATAAAGCTAAGAAAGCAGGAGGATGAAAAGAATGTAGAATTTAACTATTCAATCATTTAAAAAGCAATCATTCATTTCATTAAATGGAACATACATTAAAAATAGAGCGAACTGCACGGTATTATACTTTGGGAGAGTTGAATGAGCATACCAAAACTATCTGGTTTGTGGTGCATGGTTATGGGCAACTTTCGCAGTATTTTATCAAGAAGTTTGTAAATATTGCTGATAATAAAACTTTTATTGTTGCTCCCGAAGCACCTTCGAGGTTTTATTTAGATGATAATTTTAAGAGAGTAGGAGCTTCATGGATGACTCGTGAATTACGCCAGTCGGAGATTGATGATAACAATGACTATCTGAATACACTCTATGAAAGTTTACTGAAAGACCGAGATTTGAGTGCTATCGAAATCAATATCTTGGGTTTTTCGCAAGGTTGTGCAACGGTTTGTCGATGGTTTGGTGCTGGAAAAATCAAATGTAATCGACTGTTACTTTGGGCAGGATTTTTTAGTAACGGAATCAGAGAAGTGATTGACCCAGAAAAACTAAAAGATGTGGAAACCTACTATATTTATGGCGATAAAGACGAATTTTTGGTGGCTTATCCCGAAGTTTCTGAGAAATTTAGAGCAACCATGATTGAGGATATAAACCCAAATATTGTATGTTTTGAAGGAAAACATACCGTTGATGAGCCAACTTTAAAGGTAATTATTGCTGGTTTTTAAACCAAACTTACTGAATCACCGATTTTTATTTTTCCATCTTTTACCACCATGCACGTAATACCACCGTGTCCACGCATGGCGTTGTAGCCGCCCGTTCCGAGATTTTGCTCCATTCGGCTGCATGGGTGGCAGTAGCCTGTCATTTTCAAGACTGCTTCACCGATTTTGAATTCTAAATTATTGAGAGCCAATAAATTAAGTCCAGAAACGACAATATTTCGACGCAAAAGTGCTGGGTCGATTCTATCTTTTTGTAACATTTTGCAGACAGCTTCAATGTGTTCGGCTTGAATGAGTGTAACTTGACGTTTTTTGCTACTGCCTTTATATCTATCGCCTTCGATGCCTTTTTTCTCCGAAACATTTATTTCATCCACAACCAAAATTTCTCCACGTGAAGTTGGGCCAGGTCGATAACTCAACCATTCTACTTTTCCTGCTTGGGCGAAGGTTTGCATCAATTCTTTTATTTCCATGATTTTATAGAACAGTTTTTTCTAATATTCCGATTTTGTAGAGATGATATTGTTATGCGTTGACAGGTTAAAAACCTGTCCTACAAAAACTACAAGTGTGGCGTATCAAATTTTTGTTTTTCAAAAGCATTGCAGAATGGTTTTAGGTTGCATTCTCCACATTTGGGTGTTCGTGCCACGCAAACGTAGCGTCCGTGCAGAATGAGCCAATGGTGAGCAACCGCAATTTTATCTTTCGGAATGTGTTTGATTAATTGTTTTTCTACTAAAAGCGGTGTTTTGGCAGTTTTTGGCACTAAACCTAAGCGGTGAGAAACTCTAAAAACGTGCGTATCAACCGCCATTGCGGGTTGATTGAAGATAACCGAAACGATTACGTTAGCGGTTTTGCGACCAACTCCTGGCATTTTCTGTAAATCTTCAATTGTATTCGGCACTTCTGAATTAAAATCATTGACCAAAATACGAGCCATTCCGACCAGGTGTTTGGCTTTATTATTTGGATAACTTACGCTTCTGATATATTCAAAAACTTCGTCGGAAGTTGCTACTGCCAAACTTTCGGGCGTAGGGAAACGAGGGAAAAGTTTGGCAGTAACAATATTTACCCGTTTATCGGTGCATTGTGCTGAAAGAATTACGGCAACTAATAATTCATAAGGATTTGTATAAACAAGTTCTGTTTCGGCTTCGGGATAATTTTCTGAAAAATATGTAACTAAACTATTAAAACGTTCTTTTTTTTGCATTTTGCTGCCGTTTTTAGCTATATTTTGAGTAAGTGTTTTATATTACTTTGAACTCGGACTACTTACTTCACATTCTTTCTTCTATTTCTCTGAAAATCTTCCAATACAAAACCGCCTAAACCATTCAAA
The DNA here is from genome assembly GCA_046291385.1 of Emticicia sp. Taxonomy (GTDB): domain Bacteria; phylum Bacteroidota; class Bacteroidia; order Cytophagales; family Spirosomataceae; genus Emticicia. The sequence goes on from JBKBSS010000185.1 coordinate 4,672, forward strand.
CCGCTGTAATAAGCTCGGCCGTTGTTTACTTGCGTGAATTGCTGTACAAATTGTTTCAAATAAGGGTCAGTTGCAATCATAAAAGTTGTAATCGGAATCTCCAAACGGCGTGCTTGTGCCGCAATCGTAAGGGTTTTATTGACAATCTTACGGTCGAGTCCGAAGCTATTTTTGTAGTAGTTAATACCTTCTTTTAGGCAAGTTGGCTTACCATCGGTAATCATAAAAACTTGCTTGTTTTTGGTTTTTCTTCTACGCAACAAATCCATTGCGAGTTCTAAACCCGCAACCGTATTGGTGTGATAAGGCCCAACTTCGAGATAAGGAATATCTTTGAGTTGAATCTGCCAAGCATCATTTCCGAAAACCAAAATATCGAGCGTATCTTTCGGATATTTTGTACGAATCAATTCGGCCAAAGCCAAGGCAACTTTTTTGGCGGGCGTGATTCGGTCTTCTCCGTATAAAATCATTGAGTGCGAAATGTCAATCATTAGTACGGTTGACGTCTGAATTTTTGATTCACGGTCAACAACCTCTAAATCGCTTTCGAGGAGCATAAAGTCATCAATTCCGCCATTGATTTGGGCATTTTTCAATGATTCAGTCATCGAAATTTGGTCGAGCGTATCGCCAAACTGAAAAGCCCGAATGTCGCTACTGAGTTCGTCGCCCGTGCCAGTGTATGGCGTGTGGTGGCTACCGCTCGATTTGGTACGTTTGAGTTTACCAAAGATTTCATCGAGCGATTGTTTTCTGATACTCTGCTCGCTTTTGGCGGTCATTTTGAAACTACCTGCTTGCTGATTTTCTTCGGTAATGTAGCCTTTTTTCTTGAGGTCATCAATAAAATTGGCCATGCCGTATTCGTCGCTTGTGAGCTGATATTGGCGGTCGAGGTCACTCATGTAGGCGAGTGCCTGAGTCACATCGCCAGCCGTGATGAGGAGCAATTGCTGTAAAATATTGAGTAGTTGCTCAAATTTATTATCACCCTTCATTTCGGGCTTAAACTCTGAAAATCTGAAACCTTTCATAAAGCTAATGAGTGAATGATGCGGAACGCCGCCCGTTTGAATGAATTAATATTCTTTGTTCTCTTTTTAACGCTTTTTCTCATCTTAAAGTTTTGAATCAAACATAAAAAGACCCTTTGAATATCAAAGAGTCTTTCTGAATACTTTAACCTATGATGAATCATAAAAGTTTTGAACCTTTTACTTACAATTAAATATTCACAAATATTATTCCATTTTCAATTTTTACAGAATAAGTCTTGATTTCGTATGTAAATATGAGATAGTTGTTTTCGATTGTATAATCAAAAAAACCTTTGTCAGGAGTATTAACTTTACCTGTTTCTATCCAATGTGTGGCATTAATATTGTTTTCTTGAAGAAATGTGACCCAAAATTAAAGGATTCAGCGTTATTCGATTTAATGTATTTGTTCCACTAAGTTCTTTACAAGAATAAAGTTTTTTTTGCAAATTTCCCAATTACTCTACCGCCAACCTCACCAATTCTGCGGTATTTTTGACATCGGTTTTGCGAAGAATATTTGCTCTGTGGTTAGAAACGGTGCGAACGCTGAGTGAAAGTTTTTCTGCAATTTCTTGACTGCTCAATCCTTCGGTGATGTACTTTAAAATTTCACGCTCTTTTTTTGATATTTTAGCAAACAAGCTCGTATTTTTGAGTTTTGGCGTTGTTTTTTGTCTGCGTTGTGCCAAAAGTCCGTCAATAATCATGGCCGAAACCGTAGGAGGGAAGTATTTATTTCCCGCCGAAACACTTTCCAAAGCCTTCAAAATTTCTTCTTTGCTGGTGTCTTTTAATAGATAACCCATTGCTCCATTTTCGACCGACGTAACCATATATTCGGGGTTATTGTGCATCGAAAAAATGAGCGATTTGGTCGATGGATGTTTATCCGAAATGATTTTGGCCACTTCAAAGCCCGACATTTGGGGCATTGTAAGGTCGAGCAAAACGATTGTTGGTTTGAGGTTTTTTACTTTTTCGATGGCTTCGATACCGTCAGATGCCTCGCCGATAATCTCAATGTTTGGTTCTTCTTCGAGCAGATTTTGAATACCCTTTCGCACCACGGCATGGTCATCTATGATGAGTAAC
>JBKBSS010000186.1:0-6731 GCA_046291385.1 Emticicia sp.
GAAGGTGAAGCCATCATGGCTAATGTGTCGGTTGGGCATACTATTCGCATCGGTGATGTAATTGCTAACCAACAAAGCTTGGTTGTGTTGGATGAAGATGTACTACAATTATCAGAGTTTTTGGGTGTGCCGATTCACGGTATTTTCGGGCATGATATTTTCAGTAATTTTGTTGTAACGATTGATTTTGAAAATAAAAAACTGACGCTTACCGACCCCCAAAAATTTAAGTACAAAAAATCAATGGGTACACAATATCCGATTGTTTTGACTCAATCTAAGCCATATACCGATGCAATTGCGATGGTAAGCAACGACCAAAAACTGATTCCGATGCGATTGGTCATTGATACGGGTGCTGGCCATGCTCTTTTGCTAAATGCAGGCGAAAAAGAGCCGATTCAGCTACCCGATAGAGTTATGCGTGCCAATTTGGGGCGTGGACTGAACGGAGAAATCAACGGAAATATTGGGCGTGTCGGTAAAATTAGAATGGGAACCGTAGAGATGAAAAACATTTTGGCTTCGTTTCCCGATAGTTTATCGTTTAGTATGAAATTTACGGCCGATGACACCAAACGTCAAGGAAGCATCGGTTGCGAGTTACTACGTCGTTTTACCGTAACACTTAATTATCGTGATGGTTATATGATTATGAAGCCTCTACGAAACCGTATGAAAGAAACATTTGAACACGATATGAGTGGCTTAGATGTGCGTGCAAAAGGCTCAGATTTTAATCAATATGTAGTAAATAAAGTCATCGAAGGCTCGCCAGCCGATGCCGCAGGTTTGGAAGAAGGCGATGAGTTGATTTTTGTGAACGGACAAAATGTGAAAGACATAAATATCAGCGAGATATATAAAATTTTATCTCGCAAAGAAGGCAAAGAAGTTGAGTTTTTCTTTAGAAGAAATGGTGAATTGAAAGTGGCAACATTCTATCTGAAACGCATGATTTGAAACCAAGGAAGGCTTCGTTTTAAACGAAGCCTTCCTTGGGCATACTACTGTATTTTTGTCCAGTCGCTCCAACTACTATTTGCTTCCACTTTTTTCTGAATATCGGCAGGAAGTTTTGCAAAAAAATCTAAACCAGTAACTTTCTCTACTTCATCGACCGAAACAACGTAACTGTTCATTTTTTTGCCAAAAAGAGCCTCATTGGGCAATAAAAATGCGATTGCACGAGGCGTCTTACTTGATTTTGGCTGATAAAATAACACAATTTTATAAAAAAATTCAGGTACAGCTACATTATTATACCGCCCGATTGTTGGTAAACCTTTTCGTAAAACAGGGCCAGTTACCACAAAAACTTCATCATCTCGCACCGCCCAACCACGAACCCTTGATTCGATGTTTTCCCAAATTCCACGGTTGAAATCAGGCACTTGCGGAGCAATATTGCTCATGAAAAAAGTTTCGTTCATCAATTCTTGGCAACACTTAAAATCGCCTGCGGGCAACATGTGTCCACGGTCGTAGCCCGAATTGCTATAATCGCTTGTCAAAGCCGAATTGTTTTTTACTTTTCGGTCGGGAATAAACTGATTTCCAGCTCTATCGGCAATGCCTTTTGTGTATTCTCCACGAAGTTTATAAGCTACCCAAGCTGGTACTTCGTAGTCTTCTTCGTAGCGAAGCGTATAATTTTTGTGTTTAATAATTTCATCATCTTTCCGAATAGCAGGCAGTGCAAAATCAGGAATTTCGCTGTTATCGCTGCTTTCTTCTTGGGTATCGGTATTAAAAACTTTGTCTTTTATTTTATCAAAAATCGAAACATTTTCATCTTTTTCGGCCTCTTTTTTATTGCTGGTGGTTGCTACGTCTTCAGATTTTTTATTTTCTTTCGTTGCAGTAGCTTCGGTGTCTGGTTCGGGGGCTTTATATGGGTTTTTCTCTTCCGATTTTGAGTTTTTTGAGTCAAAAATGCCCGTTACAACTTTCCAAAAGCTACCAATTGGACCAGATTTTTCTTTGAAATAAAGAAAATATCCAATGCCAAAAAACATTAAAATAAGAATAATACGATTAGATTTCATGTAAGATAATTTGAGTACAAGAACAATTTTTTTTAGTGGTTCTACTTTTTCACAAGTTTACGACAAAACGAATTAAGATAGTACTTTTCTTGAAATATTAAAAATTTTTCAAAACCCTGTTTCAACTATTTTTGCTCCTATCTTTTGTTTTCTTAACTTTAACCAAACAAATATTACTACTACCGAAGCTGGCACAGGAATACTTTCTTGCAAGCACGAAATCGGAAAATATGGCATCGACAAAGATATTCTAACCGTAATGGAACACGGCGATTTAGACCTTGATTTTATGATGGCAAAAGGCTCAAATTTGGGTATTTATCTGCAAGGACGTTACGAAATTCAGTTATTTGATAGTTTGGGAAAGAAAACTGCTAAATACAGTGTGGAATTTATGAGCGTTGGAATGACTCAAAACCCGAAGGCTCGAAAGGTTATCAAGGTATTGCACCACGCCTAAATGTAGCAAAAACACCAACTTTTGAAGATGTGAAGCCTTTATTGCAAAAACATACTTGTTTGGCTTGCCACCAAACCGAAAAACGCAAGCTTATAAAGATGTGGCAAAAAGAAAATATTCTAACGAAAAAATCGTGCAACTAATTTATAATCCTCAGCCTAAAAACTGGCCAGGATACACCGAAATGGCTGCCATGCCACAAGTTCCGAAAGCCGATGCTTTGAAAATTGCAGCTTGGATAAATTCATTGAAATAAGAAGTTTGAAGTAAAGCACAAAAAAGCTCTTTCGATTTTTCGGAAGAGCTTTTTTAGTGCTGATTTATCTTGATTTTCAACTTAAATCGGCTTGAAAATCAAATCACGGTAATCCATCATTGATTTACGGATTACTTCGTGGGCATCTTCACGACCATAAACGTTTGAGATTTCGATGGCATTTTTCTCATCGGGCAAACTTTTGTAGGTCAGGAAATAGTGTTTCAAACGAGTAAGAATGGCTTCTGGAAGTTCGCTAATGTCAGCAAATTTTTGATAAATCGGGTCGTCAACCAAAACCGCAATGATTTTATCATCGGCCTCGCCTTTATCGAGCAAACAAAGTCCACCAATCGGAATCGCTTGCAATAAAATATCACCGTGTGGAATATGGTGGCTCGAAAGTACACAAATATCCAATGGGTCGCCATCGCCTTCTTGTACCTTATCAGAGCCACGCTCACGAGCGAGTTTCGCTACTTCTTCGCCACAATAAGTCTGCGGAATAAATCCGTAAAGTGAAGGAATAATATTTGAATATTTTTGTGGACGGTCAATTTTCAAATAGCCCGACTCTTTATCTACTTCATATTTTATAGTATCAGACGGTACGATTTCGACAAAAACTGTAACTTTTTCTGGGGCATTATCGCCTACCGAAATACCATGCCACGGATGTGCTTTATAAACTGGTTTCATAATCTAAAAATTCTAATTTTCAGCAAAGAAACGCAATAAAGAAGGATTTGACAAATTAGAAGTACGATATTAACACATAGACAATATATCGCTGAAGAAGGGTTTGAGTAGTTTTACTTAGTTCGTTTTTATTTTACCACTAAGGCACTGAGAAACACTAAGTTCTTAATAATCTACTCGATGTTGAATATTATTCATGGTTCAGAATAATTTTTTTTGTTCACTAAGAGCCTCCCGAAGGCACGTAGGGGACTCTACGGGTACTGAAATTCTTAATTCTTCAAACTCAATATTTCTTCAAACAAAAGAAACTCTCTTCCAAAAAGTTGTGTTTGTACTCAGATAAGCTATTTCTATCTCTACCCAAAATTATGGCATACAAACTTGTTTCTGACTACAAACCCACTGGCGACCAACCGCAGGCAATTGTAAAGTTGGTTGAGGGCATCAATAAAGGCGAGCAATCGCAGGTTTTATTGGGTGTAACTGGTTCGGGCAAAACTTTTACCGTTGCCAATGTGATTGCTCAACTCGACCGCCCAGTCTTGATTTTGAGTCATAATAAAACCCTTGCGGCTCAACTTTATGGCGAATTTAAAAGTTTCTTTCCTGAAAATGCCGTTGAGTATTTCATTTCATACTACGATTATTACCAGCCCGAAGCATACATTGCCACTACCAATACTTACATAGAAAAAGACCTGATGGTCAATGAGGAAATTGACAAACTTCGCCTTTCAACGGTTTCATCTTTGATGTCGGGTCGTCGAGATGTCATTGTTATTGCATCGGTTTCGTGCATTTATGGTGCGGGAAATCCGACCGAAATGAAACGAAGTATTATTCAAATTGGTGTTGGATTAATTATTTCTCGCAATCAGTTTCTTTTTCGTTTGGTTGAAATCTTATATTCTCGCACCGAAGCCGAATTTACTCGTGGAACTTTCAGAGTAAAAGGCGATACCGTTGACCTTTACCCAAGCTACGCCGACTTTGCTTTTAGATTTATATTTTTTGGTGACGAAATTGAGGAAATTCAGCGAATCGACCCAAATAATGGCAAAAAACTAAGTTCTGAAAAACAAATTGCCATTTTTCCAGCCAATTTATTCGTAACTGGTCGAGACGTAATGGCAAATGCCATGCACCAAATTCAAGATGAAATGGTGAAACAAGTCAAGTATTTCGAGTCGGATGGTCGATTGTTGGAAGCCCAAAGAATTCAAGAACGCACCGAATTTGACCTCGAAATGATGCGAGAATTGGGCTACTGCTCAGGCATCGAAAACTATTCACGTTATTTTGATAATCGCCAAGCGGGTCAACGACCTTTCTGTTTGCTGGATTATTTCCCGCAAGATTATTTGATGGTTGTTGACGAAAGTCACGCTTCAATGCCACAAATCAGAGCCATGTGGGGGGGAGACCGCTCACGTAAAGAATCGTTGGTTGAATATGGTTTCCGACTGCCATCAGCAATGGACAATCGCCCGCTAAAATTTCAAGAATTTGAAGAAATGGTTGGACAAACGGTTTTCGTAAGTGCCACGCCAGCCGATTATGAAGTGCGTTTGACGGATGGTGTAGTTGTCGAACAAATCATCCGTCCAACAGGCTTGCTTGACCCCGAAATTGAAGTCCGCCCAAGTATCAATCAAATTGATGATTTATTGGAAGAAATCAATCTTAGAGTAGAACGAAAAGAGCGAGTTTTGATTACGACTTTAACCAAACGAATGGCCGAAGAATTGAGCAAATATCTCGATAAAGTGGGCATCAAAGGTCGATACATTCACTCAGAAGTAAAAACTTTCGACCGTGTAGAAATCTTGCGTGAACTGCGTTTAGGCGTTTTTGATGTTTTGGTTGGTGTAAACTTGCTCCGTGAAGGACTCGATTTGCCCGAAGTTTCACTCGTGGCCATTATGGATGCCGATAAAGAAGGTTTCTTACGTGATATTCGCTCCTTGATTCAAACCATCGGTCGTGCCGCACGTAATGAAAATGGAAAAGTTTTGATGTATGCCGACCGCATAACAGGCTCAATGGCTAAAGCAATTGATGAAACCAATCGCCGCCGAGCGATTCAGATGGAATACAATGCTGATAACGGAATTGTGCCAAAAACTATCTTTAAATCGAGAGAAGCAATCATGGAGCAAACTTCGATTGCCGATAGCAAGGCTACAACCAAAATGTACTATAACGAGCCAGACCAACTATCACTCGCCGCCGACCCAATCGTTGGCTACATGACCAAGCCTCAACTCGAAAAACTGATAGAAGAAACTCAAAGAAAAATGGAGCGTGCCGCCAAAGATTTGGATTTCTTAGAAGCCGCCAGATTCAGAGATGAAATTGGGCAGTTAAGAGAAAAAATAAAAAGTACCCCCAACCCCTAAAGGGGAGTTTCTGTTTCTGTGCTTTTTAATGATATTTATGAATTGTTTTTGAGTTTTAATATTCAAAAAGTGGAACACAGATGACGCAGATTTGACTGATTTTCACTGATAAAAACTTATTTAGAAATCAGTGTAAATCTGTAAAAATCAGTGTCATCTGTGTTCTACACGATGAATTTGATTGGTTACAACCTGCGTTGAGTATGTTTTTTGCTCCCCATTAGGGGCGGGGGGGCTAAAACGGCAAATCATCACTATTTCCACCTGCTAAATCGGGTGATGGTGGCATCGGTACTGGAGCCGCTTTCGGTGCATAATTATTTGAGCTTCCACTGTTTCCAGCAGGAGCAGCACTTTCTCCATCGTTTCCTGCACTACGTCCACCACCGATTAATTGCAGCGAATTTCCTCTAATTTTTACAGTATTTCGCTCAATACCTTCTTTATCAGTCCATTTTTCAGTTCTGATTCTTCCCTCAATGTAGGCCATATCGCCTTTTTTGAGGTATTGTTCGGCGATATTTGCCAATCCTTCCCACAATTCGATGCGGTGCCATTCGGTTTGTTCTACTTTTACGCCTTCTTTATTATTATAGCTTTCAGAAGTTGCAATGCTAAAAGTCACTACTTTTCCGCCGCTTGGCAAACTTCTTACTTCGGGGTCAGAGCCGAGTCGGCCTAACAAAATCACTTTATTTACTCCAGCCATTTTATATAAAATTGATTAAGATTTAACGTAAATTTATAAAAAACTCAATAGATTACAACCTTAATATTACTCAAAAAGTCTGAAAGACTCAACTTGAATAGCCTCGAATGAAATTTGAGGGGGAGAATTTGGAAATGTCTGCAACTACAACGTAGTT
>JBKBSS010000187.1:0-3768 GCA_046291385.1 Emticicia sp.
CATGTGGATAAAGCAAAATAAAACGCTTTTTGATGCCATCGTCATTGATTTTCCTGACCCCAATAATTTTGCTTTGGGAAAACTTTACTCCAATACTTTTTACCGTGAACTCACGCACACACTCGCCCCCGAGGGATTGATGGTTGTGCAGTCAACTTCGCCTTTTATGGCCCCAAAATCATATTGGTGTGTCAATAAAACCTTGCAGTCTGTGGGTTTTAAAACCTTACCTTATCATGTTTTTGTGCCTTCTTTTGGCGATTGGGGCTATGTTTTGGCCACAAAAAGCGATTTTATTAAAACTCAGAACTTCCCCGAAAAACTCCGTTTTATGAATGAGTCTGCTTTCGAGCAAAGCAAAGTTTTTCCGAAAGATATGGCACAGCAAGAAACCGAAGTAAATAAACTCAACAACCAAATTTTGGTGCAGTATTTTGAAGAAGAATGGGCAAAAGTGATGTAGTCAACATATCTCGCAAAGAGTTTCTTGAGTTATCGGGAATCGCACTTTTGGGTAGTACTTTGGGGCTACAAACGCTCACTTCTTGCGAGCCTGCAAAAGTCATACAAGGGCAAATTGTTGGTGCAAATCACGCAATTGGGCATTTACTTCGCAAAGCTATTTCGTTGCCGATTCATCAATCACATCAAACAAAAATTCTGATTATCGGTTCGGGTATTTCGGGACTTACGGCTGGTTATTTTCTGCAAAAAGCGGGTATTACAGACTACGAAATTTTAGAACTTGAAAGCCATATTGGTGGAAATTCTACTTTTGGTGAAGATACTTCGTGGCGGTATCCGTGGGCGGCTCATTATTTGCCAATTCCAAGTCCAGAAAACAAAGAATTGATTGAATTTTTGTCAGAAAACAAGATAATTACAGGTTTTGATGAAAATAATCTGCCGATTTATGATGAATATGCCCTTTGTTTTCACCCTGATGAAAGGCTTTTTGTAAAAGGTTTTTGGCAAGAAGGTTTGATTCCAAATATGGATATTTCGGACGAAGAAAAAGCGAAAATTGGAGCGTTTTTGGCAAAAATGAATCTTTTCAAAGAAGCCAAAGGCAACGACCAAAAATGGGCTTTTACGATTCCGTTGGCCAATTCTTCGAGCGATGCCAGTTTTATTGATTTAGATAAAATCAGTATGAAAACTTGGATGGAACAAAATAATTTTACGGCAAAGCCACTGCATTGGTACGTAAACTATTGTCTATTAGATGATTACGGAACTTCATTGTCCGAAACTTCGGCTTGGGCGGGCATTCATTATTTTGCTTCAAGAAAAGGAAAAGCTGCCAATGCCAAAGATGATGACGTACTGACTTGGAGCGAAGGAAATGGTTTTTTGATGAAACTTCTGGCGAAAAATCAGTTGAAAAATATCAAAACTCAACGTTTGGCTTATCAGATTGAAGAAAAAAATGGCGAAATTTCGGTTGATGTTTACGATTGGAAAACTGATAAACGAGAAAATTATAGAGCCGAACAAGTAATTTGGGCAGTGCCGCAGATGCTTCGACCGTATCTGATGCCGCAACAGAAATCTGATTTTATCAAAGATTTCTCCTATTCGCCGTGGATGGTTGCCAATATTCAAACCAAACCTTTTGATAGTGGTCGTGGACAAGCTTTATCGTGGGATAATGTGATTTATGAAGGAAACGGACTCGGTTATGTTGTATCGAATCATCAGGAACTTAGTCAAGACCAAAAGACTTGGCAACTCACTTATTATAAGCCACTTGTAGATACAAATCCTGTCGATGAACGCAAAAAAGCAATCGTAAAAACGCACGAAGAATGGACAAAAGAAGTGTTAAATGACCTAAAAAAAGCTCATCCCAAAATAGAAGAATCAATCTTGAAAATTGATATAAAATTGTGGGGACACGCCATGATTCGACCAACGATTGGTTTTATTCATGGCTCGGCTCGCCACGAAGCTCAAAAATCGCTCAACAATAAAATACATTTTGCTCATTCCGACCTTTCGGGTGTGTCGATTTTTGAAGAAGCATTTTTTCATGGGGCTGAGGTGGCTAAGAAAATTATTAGTCCACGGTCAATAGTCAACAGTCCACAGAGTACATTAGAAAGCGTGATATGGTAAAATTTTTATTAAACTTTCCCAATTAATCTTGTCAGAAGTCATGCAAACTCAAACTTGGATACGCTCGGCTAAATATGATTTGAGTTTTATTATTGCTCCATCATTTTTGGCGGTTTTATTACTCTTTTTCTTTCCCAAAAGCTGGCTTTGGTCAAATGAAATGCCTAATTGGGCGTGGTTTGCAATGGTATTATTGATTGATGTTTCGCACGTTTATAGTAGCCTTTATCGTACTTATTTTGATAAAATTTCTCTGCAAAAACATAAAAAACTACTTTTTTTTACACCAATTTGGGTCGTTTTAGTCGCTGGAAGCATCCATTATTTTTCGGAAGCTGTCTTTTGGCGATTGGCTGCTTATTTGGCGGTTTATCATTTCATTCGTCAACAATATGGATTTTTGAAACTTTATACTCGCACCGAAGGAATCAAACAAATTGATATTTGGATGATTTACATCGTGACGGTTTTTCCGATGATTTATTGGCATTTGTCCGAACCTCGCAATTTTATGTGGTTTACCGCCAAAGATTTTCTGTTTTATACCAACCAAAACTTAGCCGATTTGCTCAAGTATGTTTTTTGGATTTGGGTGATTATTTACTATATTTTGATTGCAAAAGATTATCTCCAAGCTCGACAAATCAATTTGCCTAAAACCTTATTAATTTTATCGACGATGCTCACTTGGTATCTCGGAATTGTCTATTTCAATGGTGATATGGCTTTTACGATGCTCAATGTAGTGGCACATGGTGTGCCGTATATGGCTTTGGTTTACGCTGCCGAACAGAAAAAATCCTATAAAAAAACTGGTTTTTGGAAGTTGCTTTTTTCCAGTTTCGGAGTTTTGATTTTTATCGGAATTTTATTTGCTTTGGCCTACATCGAAGAAGGTTTTTGGAATGGACTCGTCTGGCACGAATATGATGAGTTTTTTGCGTTTTTTCCTAACGTTAATCTGACTGACAATTGGTGGCTTTCTCTCACAATTGCTTTATTATCAATGCCTCAGCTTACACATTATATTCTCGATGGCTATATTTGGAAGCGGGATTTTTGAAAGGAAAAGACCACATGTTTTTACAGATGAATCTTAATAAATCATAAAAATCTGCAAAATCAGTATGTGATTTCTTTGAGATAGGCAGAATATAAATTCAGTTTTAAAAATGACTTGGTTAAATTTATTTCAAAATTTTGATTACAATCAAAAAAAACGAACAAAATCCTCTTTTTTCACCTAAATTTGGGCCAAAATTAACATTCATTTTAGCATTTAGAAACGTGGCCCGACCTTCAAAAGAAGAATTAGTAAAGCAAATCAAGGAAACTCCCTTAAACCGCCAATATAACCAAATCAAGTCAAAATACCCTGGGGCGATGTTGTTGTTTCGGGTGGGTGATTTTTACGAAACTTTTGGCGAAGATGCCATTCGTGCCTCAAAAATCCTCGGAATCGTCCTTACTCGCCGAAATAATGGTGGGGCTCAAGAAGAACTGGCGGGTTTTCCGCATCATTCGCTTGATACTTATTTGTCAAAACTTGTTCGTGCGGGCGAGCGTGTAGCCATCTGCGACCAGCTCGAAGACCCTTCAACCGCCAAAGGCATTGTGCGTCGTGGAGTTACCGAACTCGTTACGCCAGGC
>JBKBSS010000187.1:3866-6551 GCA_046291385.1 Emticicia sp.
CGTTTCGTTCAATGATAATGTTTTGAACCATAAACAAAACAATTATCTCGCATCCATTCATTTCTCAAAACCCGATTATTTTGGCATTTCGTTTTTGGATGTTTCTACGGGCGAGTTTCTGACAACTGAAGGAAATACGGCTTATATTGATAAATTATTGCAAAGTTTTGCCCCGTCAGAAGTACTTTATTGTAAAAAATATCGAGGAGAATTTCAGACCCTTTTTGGCGATAAATTTAATGAATTTACATTTGAAGATTGGGCGTATAAGTTCGATTTTGGTTATAATTTGCTCTTAAATCACTTCAAAGTTGCTACTTTGAAAGGTTTTGGCGTAGAAACCATGCCCGACGGAATCATTGCGGCAGGCGTAATTTTGCGTTATTTGTCCGATACCGAGCATAAGGAAATGGGACATATTTCTCGCATTACTCGCCTTGACGAAGATAAATACGTTTGGCTCGATAAATTTACGATTCGTAATCTTGAATTAGTTTTTGCTCAGCACGATGGCGGCGTTCCGTTGATTCAAATTCTCGACCATACCATCACGCCAATGGGTGCGAGATTGCTCCGAAAATGGTTGGTTTTGCCACTAAAAGAACGTTCACTCATTCAAGAAAGGCTCGATACCGTTGAGTTTTTTGTGAAAAATGAAGAGATTCTTGAACAACTTTCGGCACTCCTGAAACCAATCGGAGATTTAGAAAGGCTGATTTCAAAAGTAGCAGTTCGCCGCATTAATCCCCGTGAATTGGGACAGCTAAAAAGAGCTTTAGTGCAAATCGAGCCAATCAAAAAACAATTGGCGTTGGGTAGTGAAAAATTCTCGGTGCTACAAAAATACCTCAATCAACTCACTGATTGTCAGTATTTGATTGATAAAATCGAAAAAGAATTGCGAGATGATGCTCCCGTTGTGACGAATCAAGGAAACATGATTAAATCGGGCGTTGATGCCGATTTAGATGAATTGCACAAAATAGCTTTTTCGGGCAAAGATTTCTTGATTGAAATCCAAAATCGAGAGTCAGCTCGAACAGCAATTCCTTCTTTGAAAATCTCGTATAATAAAGTTTTTGGTTATTATCTCGAAGTTTCAAATTCGCACAAAAACAAAGTTCCACCCGAATGGATTCGTAAACAAACGCTCGTGAATGCCGAGCGATATATTACGGAAGAACTGAAAATTTACGAAGAAAAAATATTGACGGCCGAGTCAAAAATTTTTGAAATTGAGTACCGAATCTTCAATGAATTAGTGCTGACTGCCAACGAGTTTGTGGCACAAATTCAGCAAAATGCTCGTGTGATTTCTATTCTGGATGCTCTTTCGTCGTTTGCAAAAGTGGCTCAGAAAAACAATTATTGCAAGCCGCAAGTGTCTGATAATAAGGTACTTAATATCAAAGAAGGTCGTCATGCAGTTATCGAGCAGCAACTTCCTTTGGGCGAAGCCTACATCCCGAATGATTTATTTTTGGACGACCAAACCCAGCAAATTATTATCATAACTGGCCCAAATATGGCAGGTAAATCGGCCTTGCTTCGCCAAACCGCTTTGATTTCGCTCATGGCACAAGTGGGTAGTTTTGTGCCAGCCGAAAGTGCCGAATTGGGCATTGTCGATAAGATTTTTACGAGGGTAGGAGCGAGCGATAATCTTTCTCGTGGCGAGTCAACTTTTATGGTAGAAATGACCGAAACGGCTTCGATTCTAAATAATTTGAGCGATAGAAGTCTGATAATCATGGACGAAATTGGTCGAGGAACAAGCACCTACGATGGCGTAAGTATTGCGTGGAGTATTGCAGAATATTTGCATAACCACCCAAAATGCAAGCCTTATACGCTTTTTGCAACGCACTACCACGAACTCAATCAACTGGCCGAAGATTTTAGTCGTATTAAAAACTTTAATGTTTCGGTAAAAGAACTTGATAATAAAGTTGTATTTTTACGTAAATTGAAAGAAGGGGGCAGCGAACATAGTTTCGGTATTCACGTGGCACAAATCGCAGGAATGCCGCAATCGGTGGTGTTGCGTGCCAACGAAATTTTGCATCATCTCGAAAAAGACCATATCAAAGAAGACAATAAAGAGCGTATCAGAGAAGCACCGAAAAACAACTTCCAACTAAGTTTCTTTGAGCCAGAAGACCCAAAAATTGAAGAATTGAAAGCGAAATTGAAAGCAATAGATGTAAATACCCTTTCACCAATCGAAGCCTTATTAAAACTCAACGATTTAGTGAAATTAGTGTAAATTGATAGCATAATTTATCATTAAACATTAACAATTATACATTCATACAATGGCATCATTTAATATTAATTACCCAGGTTCATCCAATGAATTTGTGGTAAACGCAACAAAAGCTATTCAGAACAAAGGTGGTATTTTTCAAGGAAATGCCAATGCGGGTTCGTTTAGTTTGCAGACCCTTATAGGAGCGGTAAAAGGTAATTATAAAGTCGTTTCCGACCCAAATAGTCCACAGACAAAAGTAGAAATAACAATCACCAAAAAGCCCTTTATTGTGCCAATGAGCAAGATTCAAGAAGTTATTGGTTCATATTTTTAATAAATCAGTAGCACAATTTTCTAAATTGTGTTTTGTGCCACATTCTAACACACAATTCGGCGAATTGTGCTACAACTATGAAAAAATATATTGTTATTTT
>JBKBSS010000188.1:0-6503 GCA_046291385.1 Emticicia sp.
AAAATAGTCAAAAAAGTATTATTTTTTTCAAAAAACGCAAAGTTTGGACACGATTATTAAGATTTTAAGATTATTGCCATTTGATGCTCAATAGCCAGTCGCTAAATTTGTTACTTCTTTTGTTTCTAAACCCAGACGTTTTTTTGCGTCTTCAATGATTGTGGCGGTTGCCGTTGCTCCGAGACGAGTCACGCCCATGTCCATGACTTTTAATAGGCCATCAAGCGTTCGTACGCCTCCTGCGGCTTTTATTTGTACTTTTTCGGACGAATATTTTCGCATCAAAAGTAAATCATGTTCGGTTGCTCCTTTGTAATTATAGTCGCCGTTAGGCTGTTTGTTGTAACCGTAGCCTGTCGAAGTTTTCACAAATTCTACGCCTACGATGCTACAAATCTTGCAAAGTTTTATTTTGAGTTTATCTTTCGGTAAAAAATCGTTTTCAAAAATCACTTTCAAGATTGCTCCGTGTTTGTGGCTTTCTTTCAAAATCGCATTAATTTCTTTTTTCACATATCGCCAATCTTCTGATAAAACTTTCCCGACATTGACAACCATGTCTATTTCGGTTGCTCCATCTTTGCAAGCTTGACGAGTTTCGGATACTTTTTGCTGAATCGTACTACTTCCGTGCGGAAAACCTACGACTGTGCAAACTTTCACGTCAGAGTCTTTGAGCAACTCAGCCGCTTGTTTCACGAAATATGGTTTTATGCAAACCGTAGCTACGTCATAATATTTTGCCAGTTCACAGCCAGCTATCAGGTCGGCATCGGTCATTGTTGGATGAAGCAAAGAATGGTCAATCATCTTTGCAATTTGATGGAGAGAATATTTCATTTTTTAAAGTTTTATGTTTGCTTAATGCAAATATAAAAGACACTACTTGTATAGACAAGTTAAAATTTAAAAAGTATGTTTATTGTTGAAATAAAAGCATTTTACACGAAAGCGGGTATTGTTTCAATAAATAATTACTCAACAAAACAGCATTTTTGGCATTTTTTTAATAGTTTTGGAGAGTAATCAGCAATACTAAACCTAAACTTATTAAAACTTATATGAGTAATTCACTTTTTCGTAGAAAGGATGTAAAACAAGCAATTAAAGAAACGGAAGACCGTGAAGACGGAAATTCGTTAGCTAAAGTATTGGGAGTCAGAGATTTAACGCTACTGGGTATTGCTGCCATTATCGGAGCAGGTATTTTTAGTACAATCGGCTTGGCGAGTTTCAATGGTGGGCCAGCGGTTTCGCTTCTTTTTGTATTTGTGGCAATTGCCTGTGTATTTACCGCTTTGAGTTACGCCCAATTTGCTTCGATGGTTCCTGTCAGCGGTAGTGCTTATACTTACGCTTATGTATCATTTGGTGAAATGCTCGCTTGGATTATCGGTTGGGCATTGATTCTGGAATATGCCGTGTCGAATATGGTTGTTGCTATTTCGTGGTCGAGTTATTTTACTTCCATGCTCGAAGGTTTCGGTGTACATTTTCCGACTTGGCTTGCCATTGATTATACAACTGCCAAAGAAGCCTTTGAAACCGTTCAAGCGGGCGGTTCAGAAATAAATGCAGGCACAAAACGTCTTGCTCAAGGCTATCAAGATGCTCCAAGTTTTGGGTTTCTGAAAGTAATATTCAATCTTCCTGCGGGAATGATTACGGTCTTGATTACGACACTTTGTTATATCGGAATCAAAGAATCTCGCAATGCCAGTAATTTTCTGGTTGGTTTGAAACTTCTTGTAATACTTTTAGTAATTGTAGCGGGAGTTTTCTACGTAAAACCTGCTAATTGGTCGCCGTTTGCACCAAATGGCATGGAAGGTGTTTTGAGTGGAGTTGCGGCGGTTTTCTTTGCATTTATTGGTTTTGACTCAATTTCGACGACTGCCGAAGAAGCCAAAAATCCTCAACGAGATTTGCCCCGTGCCATGATTTTGTGCTTGATAATTTGTACGGTTTTATATGTATTGATTTCGTTGGTGCTTACAGGAATGGTCAATTATACCGAATTGAATGTAGCCGACCCATTGGCGTATGTTTTTACGAATGTGGGTTTTGATGCTGTGGCAGGAATTATTTCGGTGAGTGCCGTTATTGCCATTACGAGTGCATTGTTGGCTTATCAAATTGGTCAACCACGTATCTGGATGACAATGAGCCGTGACGGACTTTTGGGCAAAAAATTTGGTGAGATTCACCCGAAATTCAAAACCCCAGGTTTTGCAACAATTATTACTGGTATTTTGGTGGCTGTTCCTTCGTTGTTTTTCAAGATGAGTTTCTTTGTGGATTTAACGAGTGTAGGTACATTTTTTGCCTTTATTTTGGTTTGTGCGGGCGTTTTATACCTTGATACGAAAGGTATGAGTAAAGATGCTAAATTTAAAATCCCATATATTAATGCCAAATATCTGTGCGGAATCTTGATGATTGGTGCATTATATTTTACGTATTCGCAAGGAAACGTCATGCAGCATTTAGAAGAAAAACCTTTGCTTTTTGTGTTTTGGGCGACTTGGTTGACATTATCGGTGATGAGTTTTAAATATAATTTTTCACTCCTTCCTATTTTCGGAATTTTAACAAACCTTTATTTAATGACCGAACTCGGCTGGACAAACTGGCGAATGTTTATCATCTGGATGAGCATCGGCTTAGTGATTTATTTTGCTTACGGATATAGACACAGCAAGTTGGCGAAGAAGTAAAAATATAATAGATTGATTATGAATGCAATAGCAACACATTCGAGATACAAACTTGGAGGAAAAAAGGTTGAGAAGAAAATTCCTCAACCTAAACTGCTTACGTATCAAGATTACGTAAGACTAACGCCTCCCGATAACGGAAATTTTGAATTGCTCAATGGTCAAATCTATTTTATGGCATCTCCTAAACCTTCGCATCAACGCATTAGCCTTCGTTTAAGTTATTTTCTTGCGGCTTGTGTTATTCCTAATAATCTTGGTGAAATATTCCCTGCACCAATGGACGTAGTTTTTACGGAACACGACACATTCCAACCTGATTTATTATTTATATCCAAAGAAAGACTCAATATTATCGGTGAAAATAAAATCGAAGGTTCGCCTGATTTAGTGGTAGAAATTCTTTCACCGTCAAAAGATAATAATGAAATGTCTTACAAAAAGCATATTTACGAAGTAACAGGTGTAAAAGAATATTGGCTGATAAACGTAGAAAAACAAACGCTGACGCTTTACAAACAAATAAATAATGAACTCCGTTGGCAGAGAGATATTCAGAAAAACGAAGTTTTTAAATCAGAACTTATTCAAGAATTTGAGTTAGAATTAAGCAAAATATTTGAGTAAAATTTTCATTAACAAACCCTAACCTTCCTACTATTTTGGCAAATTTTAAAAAAGAAATCAAACTATACGATGCTGTGATGCTCGTATCGGGTTCGATGATTGGCTCTGGAATTTTTATTGTTAGTGCCGATGTCGCTCGACAAGTTGGCTCAACTGGCTGGTTACTCGCTTCTTGGCTTTTGGCTGGCGTATTGACAATGGTCGGTGCGTTGTGCTACGGCGAACTCACTGCCATGTTTCCGCAAGCGGGCGGACAATATGTTTTTCTACAAAAAGCCTACGGTAAACTTACAGGTTTTCTTTACGGATGGTCGTTTTTTGCAGTAATTCAGACTGGTACGATTGCGGCAGTTGCGGTGGCTTTTGCCAAATATGCTGGCGTACTTTTTCCAGATTTTATCAGCGATAAACATGAGTTTTTCAGCATTGGCGATACAAGTTTCAAACTCACTTCACAACGTTTACTGGCCATTTTGAGTATCGTTTTACTAACTTACGCCAACACTCGTGGCGTGAAAGAAGGCAAAATCATTCAAAATATATTTAGTACAACCAAACTCGGAGCAATTGCGATGCTCATTATTTTGGGTTTTATTTTGGGAGCAAATGCTGAGGTGATTTCTCAAAATTTCTCAAATATTTTTGATGCTTCAAGCACTGCCAAAGTTGATGGTCAATGGATTGTAACTGGCATTACGGGTTTCGGAATTATTTTGGCGATTGGCGTTACGCAAGTAGGAACTTTGTTTTCGAGCGATGCTTGGAACGGGCTTACTTTTGCTGGTGACGAAGTGGTAAATGCCGAAAAAACTATTCCAAGAGGTTTGATTATCGGTACATTTTTGGTAACAGCCCTGTATATTTTGATGAACATTGTTTATCTCTGCATTTTGCCTTTGAAAGGCGACCCAAATGGTGCGGATGTAATGAGCAGAGGTATCCAGTTTGCTTCCGAAGATAGAGTTGCGGCGGCGGCAGCACAGCTCATTGGCGGACAAGGATTTTCGGTAATCGTAGCTATTTTGATTATGATTTCAACTTTTGGCTGTAATAATGGCTTGATTTTGTCAGGGTCGAGGGTTTATTATACGATGGCGAAAGATGGTTTATTCTTCAAGAATTTTGGTAAACTCAGCGAAGCTGGCGTACCGCAAAATGCTCTTTGGTGGCAATGTTTTTGGGCATCTTTCCTTTGTTTAACAGGAAAATACGGCGATTTGCTTGATTATTTGATGGGTGTCGTGATTTTGTTCTATGCTTTTACGATTTACGGAATCTTTATTTTACGCAAAAAAATGCCCGATGCCGAACGTCCAATCAAAGCACCTGGTTATCCGATTATTCCGATGATTTATGTGGTTATTGCTTCAATCATCGTATTGATTTTGGTAAAAGAAAAACCACAATTTACATACCCAGGCCTCGGAATTGTGGCTCTCGGAATTCCTGTTTATTATTGGTTTAATAGTAAGAAAGAATAGATTAAAAGCAATAGTTTCACCACTAAGACACAAAAAAGCTTTAAGGATTTTCTTAATGTTTCTCCGTGCCTTAGTGGTGAAAAAAACAGAGAATTAAAATGCGAAAAATCCTCTTTTTCGATACCGAAACTACTGGATTACCACAATATTATAATGCACCAATCACGCAAGTTAATAACTGGCCTCGTTTGGTGCAATTAGCTTTTATAGAATACTACGAAGACGGTTCACTCGCCTCAAAACACAATTATATCATCAAGCCCGAAGGTTTCACTATTCCACGAGATGCTACGCTCATTCACCGAATATCAAACCAACAAGCCCAAACCGAAGGAAAAGATTTAACCCAAGTCTTGGATATTTTTGCCGATGCCATCAACGAATCAGCCATTCTGATTGCCCATAATTTTGATTTTGATAGAAACATCGTCGGAGCAGAGTTTGTCAGAAAAGAATTTGATACAAAACCGCTTTTAACCAAACGAAGTTTTTGTACGATGAAAAACAAAGACGTGGTGAGTTTTTGTCGAATACCGAACAAAAACGGCTACAAATGGCCAAAACTCGAAGAATTATATCACAAATTATTTAATAAAAGATTCGCTGACGCTCACGATGCCAGCATTGACATTGAAGCTACGGGTAAATGCTTTTGGGAATTATTGAGGCGTGGGGTGATTAGTGCGTAGATAATCTTACGAGAGATTTCCAAACAGTTTTCGTGTTTCTTCCCTACGTTTTTGAAGATATTCCTGTGTCCTCTCATTGATTTTCAAAGAATTATCAATGGTTATTTTAGGAAGATGTGATTTTGGAATTTTGCTTAATGTTTTCATAAGACTCTTTTTATTCATGTAAACTTATTAAAAAAGCATCATAATTTGTATCTTTAACAAAGTTTTCTTCCATTTTGTTCTTAATACCTTTTATAAGATATACCTCTTGTGCTTGTTCAAAATACTTGGTTATTATAATTTGATATAGACGAGTTCGTGCTGCTGTACTTCCATAAAATAAAATTTTACTTCCCGAATATTCATCTAATACAGCTGATATAGTCTGAAAAACTGTAAAAAGTACTTCATCTCTATCTCCATTATTACTCTCAATCAAAAAGTCAATAGTTTCGTTATCATCCAACATATCACCCATCAACATTTCAAATATCAGTGGAAAATCTGAATACTTTTGATATAAAACGACTTTTTTGATTCTTTTTTCAGCACTTTCACTATAAAATTGAAAAATAAGTTTATCGTCTGTCGTACTTACTTGATAAGCCTGTGGTTTACTCATTTCGTATATACATTAATTGATTTCACACAAACGTAATAAAATTTATTCTGCAAAAATTTTTTGTTAAAAAACAAATTTCTACTTTTGTGGCGTAAAATCTACAAAAACCCATGATTTTCTTAGCCAAGTTTGTTTAGTACAAAACTATTCTCTTCTTATTTCCTTTTTTACAAGAGGTTATTTCTATAATTCTCAAAACTTCTTTTTTAACTTTTACCTCTGCGGACTGAAAACTGTGGACTATATAATATTTCTTTTTCATGCGAAAAATTGTACAATTATTCATGCAAGCCATTCGTGGCGAAGACCAAAACTATACTGATATTAGCATTAACCGTGCGATTTTCCTACTTTCAGTTCCCATGATTTTGGAGATGATTGG
>JBKBSS010000018.1:0-18659 GCA_046291385.1 Emticicia sp.
AATATCAGTGCCAACAAAATACCAACCGTAGGCTTGCGAACCAATGATTGGATACACACAATTTGCCCCAACACCAATATCTAAAACCTTGATTTTTTTGTCAGTCAGAATTTGTTTTTTATTATCATCGGCCAATAAATCTGCGATATAGTGAATATAATCGGCACGACCAGGAATAGGTGGACAAAGGTAGTTTCGTGGAATATCCCAAAGCGAAATTTGATAAAAATGTTTCAAAATGGCTCGATTGAGCATTTTTACGGCATCAGGATTGGCGAAATCAATGCTTTCGTCGCCAAATTTATTGACCGAAACAAATTTTCCTAAATCTGGGCACGACGTAATTAAAGCCTTGAAATCATAGCGAAAACGGTGCGGATTTCGGGGATGAAGCCCTGATTTTTCGGTTGAATCTTTTGGTTTTTGCTCTTTTTGGTTTCCTTTTCCTTGCATACGCTCATTTTTAGGGCAAAGTACGGCTATAAATTTCAGAAACAAAAATAGCACACTCCCTAAAATAGAGGTGTGCTATGCGTTTTATCTAACCCTAAACTAATGAATGATTTATGTTTCGATTGAATATTTCGTTTGAATAAAAGCCGACTCCGAAGAGCCGACTTTTGGTGCTTGTTTATTTCATGGCTGTTGAGTTATTGCAAAGGAAGCAACTTTCTACGAACTTACATAGCGTTAAAATACTGTAATTGTTAGGGGTTTTTACTTGACTATTGTATTTAATGCGAAGCTGAAAAAAAGTTTTTGAGTCGGAGTGATATATTTGTATATCCACAGACAAAATTATTTAGGAAAGTGTAATAAACTAACGACTAAAAATGATTATCGGAGGGAAAGCAAAAGAACAAATGACTTACGATGCCGTTGTTGTAGGTTTAGGCATTTCGAGGGGATGGTTGGCAAAAGAAGTAGCGGAAAGAGGATTAAAGGTTTTGATGCTTGAGCGTGGCCGAATGATTGAACAATGGAAAATGACTCAAAAATGTCGGTTTTTAATAAATTTAATCAACGCTACGCCGTGAAAAATGTTTTCTGTACTGACGCTGCCATGGCATCTTCGCCTTGCCAAAATCCATCATTGACTTATATGGCTCTTTCGACTCGGACGGCAAATTATGCGGTTGAAGAATTGAAGAAGATGAATTTGTGAGATAGTCTTTTTTAGGAAAACAAAAGGAGCGTTACAAAATGTAACGCTCCTTTTGTTTTAGTACTTCACAACTCGATAGGTTTGTGAAAATTTGTCGGTGTTGACTTTCACTAAATATGTACCCGAATTGAAATGGCTAAAATCTAAACTTTGTTTTTGTTGCGTTTGGTTTTGAGTAAAGGTTTTACTGTCGAGTAGTTTACCTACACTATCAAAAGTTTCGACGACCGTTGGGGCGTTTAGACTCGTTAAATCAATATTGATTTGGTTAGCTGTCGGGTTTGGATAGATTTGAATGAGGTTTTGAATTGGATTTTCGTTGGCTAAAACCAAATTGACTGTCAATTCTCCTGCTATCACCTTTCCAAATTCACAAGCTACGTTAAATACCTTAGAGACTTTATAAACATTCGATTTTTCTGGGCTTAGTTCCAGCTTTAACTCATTGGTATAAATTAATTTTGGCTTATAATTTTTAAACTCCTCCGTGCTATCAGCCTTGGTTGGAAGTCCATTATAGACAAAATTTCCATCTTTGTCTGTAACCGATATTAACCAAGGGGCTTCACCAGTGAGTTTTACAAGGGCGTTTACCTTCTCGCCAGTTGCGAACTGAGAATTACCCGTCAGACTGGCTGTTGGCATTTCTCTTATCGTAATTGGATTTTGAAGTGGTGTACTAAAAATTGTGTTGTCATCAGAAACACCTTTGATTCGATAGTCTTTTCCGAAAGTAGCATTGTCTGGTAATTGGTACCATAATCTTAGGATTTTGAAGGCAGTCGAATCTTGAACTATCGAAGACCTACTGGTTTTCAGAGCAACATAGTTTTTTCCACCGTTGTCTGATAACAATACCGAATATTTTGAAAAATCAGTTTTAAGGTCTTTTCCAAAAATTTTAATGTCTAAAGAATCTTTTGTTCCTGCACAAAACTCAAAATAATTCTCATAGTAGTAATAATTTTGAAATGACTCGTACTCTCCTTTATTTCTCGGATAACCGATGGCTTCTATTCGCTGGTCAGATTTTGGCAAGACCGTGATAGTAGCCGAACCCGTTGCTTTTCCTTCGCCACATGCACTTTTTATTGAGTTTATCGAAAATGTTTCGGTTTTGAGCGGTGAAAGACTGAAATTTTGGCTAACGCTACTGTATTTATTTCCATTGCTCAATTGATAATGATAAGCGATTCCACCAATTAGAGAAACGGTATCTTGCGAAGTGGCAAAATTTTCTCCTTTTTGGTTGAGGGGTTCGATATATAAAGTTGCAGCATTACCGACAAAAATCTCGGTATTCCCGCTCAATAATATATTTGGTGCTGAGGCGATTGACACGTACGTAAGTTCGCCATCCAGATTGAGTTTTGCTTGCAAATTTTGAAGTGAATCATAGCCAATAATACCTTGACCTGATTTGTAAATTTTACTTCTACTTTTCTTACGAATCTGAATAAAATAATTGCCTGAATTGGCATCGGACGGTAGTTTTGCCGAAATTTTTGGCGGATTATTTTTGAAAGTAGCTAACTCTTGGTTGTAGGATGCTTTGGCATTTGTGTGCAAATATAACCCCATCAATGTATCTTTTGGGAACGCTCCGAAGTAGCTCAAATCAAGGCTAATGCTATCACCACCACAAAAAGTGCTACTCAATAAATTGCTACTCAAACGCTGATGAACTGCTGCCTGAACTACAATAGTTGCACTGCCTTCGGCTTTGCCTTCTCCGCACTGATTATAAGCTGATTTGACCGAATAAGTAGTTGTAGTGACAGGAGAAAAGTATTTACCATAGTTTCGCAAAACAGTTTTGTATTCATTACTTTCTTTATTTTCCGAACGAATAGTATTGTAGTAAATACCAAAGTCAGAGTTTGAATAGGTCTGACCGTTATTGAGGGTAACATAAAAATAGTCATTCTTCTCAAAATTACTGTTGAGATACAAAGAGGCACCAGGCAGACCCAGCACTTCAGCTTTATTATTTTGCGTACTTAGTTTTACGTTGGGTTTCTGCCGAATAGTGTAACTCAAATAATTATAACTTGACGTAATATTATTTGTCAATGATTTTATTCGGTACACATAATCTCCAGATAAACTATCGGGCAATGTATAGGTAAGAGTTTCCTTGAATCTTGTTGCTGGTACATCAAAAAATCTAAGTTTATTAAGTTCGGGTTCAAACCTATTTTCTGAATTATACTTAGCAAGCTGAATAATTAATGAATCTTTAGTCGGAACTTTACCATAATACTGATATTCGATAGCTCTCTGAGAACCCGCACAAGGTGAGACAGGAAGAAAGTTTTTTGAGTAGTTTTCGTAGCTATAAATAACAGTCGGAACGGCCACAATTCTATACTTTTTGTTGACTTCTACAACTCCGCAGCTATTTGATGCAGCATTGAGCGTAAGAAGGGTATCTTTCGTGGCACTGATATAGTCAGAAAAACTTGAATACGATTCATTTTTATAAGTGGGTTTATAAGCTTTTCCGTTGATAGTAAAAGTCAGATTTCCCCCATAGCCACTAACTTGCAAGTATGTTTGAGTGTTTGTGTTGGGAACACTGACAATTTCGGTATTTTCCTCAAGAGCTGCGGCCTTTGAGGCCTGATTAGTCGAAAAATTTAGACTATTTGCTTTAGATTCAAGCGATATTCGTACGGGGTTTGATTCCACACCATTGCTTTCTACCCAAACATCCATTGAGTATTCATAAGTATTATTAGGTGCTTTGATTTGAAACTTCTCAGTTTCGCTCACAATTTGCGTATTACTACTGATACTGTTATTATTATAGTACGTTCTTGTATGAAGTTTGAAAGTATTTTTTTCAGGCCAACTACCCACTTTAAGAAACGGAATATCAATGGCAGTTCCACGACAAACATTTTTTGCAATCTTCGATTCGTCAATTATGAGAGCTGGCTTTTTTTCATCAATCATAATTTTGGTTTCGCCTGATACACTACCCACTGCACAAGTATTTTCGGCAGTAGAAAACCTAATTGTTTCATTCTTTTGGGCAAAAACTTTAATAAAGTTTGAATTTCCACTTACCAATCTGCATCCACTACAGTCAGGTCTGACGTGGTTAACGATACCTTCTTGGCCATTTGAAAGTTTATAACTGATAGTTGAGCCACCCGTAAATTTGATAGGTACATTAATGTAACCCGCTTTTTCGGCAGTTATTGATGGAGTTGTTAGCGAAACTCTCGGGTTCAGATTAACCTGTGATACACGATTATTGCCCGTGTTGCTAACTCTTAAATTATAATTATTGTTATTATTAGTGGCATAGATAGTCAGATATACATCTTCGATTATTGGATTATTCGTTCTGAATCGTGCCAATAATTGTTCATCAAGGTTACTCGGAATTGTTATTGAGACCGTTTTATTTTCTTGGTCAACGGTAGTTTTTAGATTAGAAACATCGGAGTAGATGTATGCGTTTGTTGAAGTATTCAAGTCTTTGCCATACGACTGAATATAAGCAATAAACCTTATTTCATTGTTTTTGGCTGGGTTTGATGTCTTATAACTATAAACTACGGTTTGCCCCTGACAGGCTTCTTTTGATTTTGTATCAAAATCAACGGTTACAAAATCATTGGGTTTTATGATAATATTTGGTTGATTAACTGGTACTTCGCCACAAACACTGACAATTTTACTGAAAGTAAAAACTGTATCACTTTTTGGCATCGGAACATTCCAAGTTCCATCAAGCAAATCTGATTGGGTTATTTTTTGACCATTGATGGTTGCCTCAACAATTGTATTATTATAGCTTGAGCTTAACGTTGTATAATGATTAAAATACACGACAAGTTTATCGCTTTGTGGCACCGAAAGCGATGGTATTATAAAAATAGGTTTTGGTCTTAAATATAACTGTACTGAATTACTTGTTATTTTGGGAGATTCGCTGACTAATCGGTAGTAAGTCCAGTTTTCTAACAAAACTTTATTGGGAACATCAACAACTATTTTCTGATTTTCATCCAATTTTACATCTATCGTTGAAGTCATAGAAGCACCAAAGTTATAATCAGTTGAAAACTCAAGCTTTAGTTTTGACTTATTAGTCAAAGATTTTGATTCTACATCAAGGTTTAGCTTCGTACCAACACAAATATAATTTGTTGCATTGGTACTTTTAATGAATATTTTTTCGGCAAAATTTTTCTTTAAAACAGTAGCATCACCATCAACTTTGCCTTTTATACCACACGCATTTATGATTTCATCAATTTTGTAAATATTCACCGAATCCTTGGGCATTACTATTATACTGGCCGAATAAGGGAGACCGTAAGCATTTAATACGTAACTATTTCCATTTGAAAGTTTGATATTATAAGTTGTGTTGCTATTTCCTTGAAAGGTCTGCTTGTTGGGCTGACTTAGTTGGTAAGCCAATGAAGTTTGCGGACTACTCTGGTAATAAGCAACTTCTTGTTTAAAACTGACATCAAAAGGGAGTTTTCCGATTCCGAAAACGAATTTATAAGGAGTATTAGGAATCAGCGAAGGATTTGTGGAAATCATTCTGAGATGATAAATTTTTCCATACTTGAGCGTATCTGGTAGTAAAAATTGTGCCGTACCCGTATTTTGAATATCAGCTTTTGTGGCCTGAATTCTGGTATACTGCGTTGAGCTATCAGCGGCAATTTCGAGATAAAACTTATTGTTTTCACCAAAGACTATAGTTTCATTGTCTTTCTGATTTGAATATCCATAAATTCGTCCATTGATGGTTCGGTCTCCGCACTCAAGATTCAAACCTGGAGGCGAGTAAAAATAAGAATAAATATTGCTTGATGAAGTCTGTGCATGAAGTTGACCAAATAGGCAGAGAAACAGTACAAGAAGTGTAGATTTTAATTTCATAAACAGTTGGTTTGGTTTTAGACACCAAAGTTATGAAATAAAGGAATTTAATAAAGAGACTATTCGATTTTTTTAACGAACTACTTGAATAGTCTCTTTAGTAGATTGTCTCCACCTCCAAAATCGCACTTTTATTCAACCTCCCAAACAAATGTGGAAAAGCTTCATTATTTGTCGCCGATTCATACTTCAATTCTGCTGAAAGCTTTTCGGTATCAACATGAAGTTTCAATAAATCAGTTTGTCCAGCATAATACCTTTTCAAAACCCCTGAAACTTGCTCGGCAGTACTGAGATGTATAAACTTTTCTTCATTCAAAGTTGGGCTTTCGTAATAATCTAAGCCTTCAAATTTTGCCCACCAATCTTTGGTTGTGATATGATATATTGCTGCCATTTTATTGTTTTTGTTTTCTAAAATACACAAAATACAATTTTGTGCTACAAAAAACGCCCATTTTTGGGCGTTTTTGAAATTTATAAGTTTATCGGTAACTGAGCGTAGTCGAAGTTATGCTTTTACTTTTCCCCAGCCCATCGTCGAAACCATCCAATCGGGTAGAGGTTTTTGGGTTTTGCGTTTTTTGAGGTTCAAATACCAACCAATTTTCTTCAAAATCGGTACTCGGTGGGTTTCTACAAATTCAATCAATGTGCCGTCGGGGTCTTCTAAATACGTAAAACGTCCGCCCGCTTCGCCCATGTCGAAAGTTTCGCCATTATCCTTGCTATCAACAGTAAAAGGGAAACCATTTTTTGCACATTTTTCTTTCAAGGCATTCATGTCGAGCGTATCAAAACACACATGGATAAAACCTAAATCGCCCCAACTTCTGCCTTCAAATATTGTTTTTGGTGAGTCTTCGAGTGCTTGCACGAGTTCAATTTCAACATTTCCGAGTAATCGGCTAAATGCTCCCGTACTGCTCATGGTTTTTTTGAGCAAAACCCTGCGAAATTGCTTTTTATCGGCATTTAGCTCTTTCAAATCTTCAAAAGTGCCAGTTTTATCATACACTAACTCGTTGATTTCCAGCACATCTTTATACAATTTCAAGGCTTTGTCAATATCGCTTACGCCAATTATTACACCCAAAATTCCACCAGTAACGCTTTCGTTTTGCTTAAACCAAGAGTTATCTTGTACGATTTGGAGTTGGTTGTCGTAGCTATCTTTTAGCCACGCAGTGGGTTTGCCTTCGGGCGATTGTGTAGTTGTAATGTGCTGATTACCAGCAAACTGATTCACGTCTGAGCATTTGATTTTTACGGCAAAAATACCCAAATCGCCAATCTGTGGTTCAAAATCTGCCGCCAGTGGTTCGGGGCGATTAGATTGCCAGATTTCGGCACCGCCGCCGCCTGCCATATTGAGAGCTAAAATTGCTCGACGTTGGCGAATATTGCCTTTTGTGTAGCGAGTCATGAGGGTTGCTTCTGCAACATCATCAAAGAGCGGAACATTCAGCCCCAGAGTTTTATTATACCAATTAAATGCTTCTTGGGCATTTCGCACACCAATTCCAACTTGCTGAATTCCACTAATCAATTCTGACATAAAATATTTAATAGGAGTTTTTAATGATTTTTACTCTACGACATCCTAAGAGTAAATTCCCCCTACACATATCATATTTCATTATCTATAATCTAACATTCGGCGATATGTTTCGGTCATTTCTTGCTGGGTAGCCTTTCCACTCAGAAACATTCGCATGACTTTAAAATTTGCTTTCTGAACCCGAAGATAAGAATTTGTTTTGTATTTTCGGGCAGAAACGATTACATTTTTAGGAATAATCTTAAATTTTAGCACTTTATTGGCTCTGATGATAAATTCATAATCTTCCATAATTTGGTAGTCTTCTCTAAATTTTCCGACTTTCAGAAAATCTTCTTTGCGAATAAAAAGCGTTTGGTCGCCACCCCGACACCAAATAAAAGGTAGGCGAGTGAAGAAAGCATTTACTTTCAATATCCAATCATCGGCATCGAACTGATAGCGATAACAGCCAAAATCATGTCCGCTTGAAATTGCTTTCACAATATCAGAAGTATAATCAGGATTCACTTTTGTATCGGCATGAACAAAATAGAGCATATCGCCAGTAGCAACCGAAGCTCCAAAATTCATTTGTGCGGCTCGGCCTTTTTGTGGAGATTTTATGGCAATTGCACCTAAATTTTTGGTAATTTCAGAAGTATTATCAGTTGAATTTGGAGAATCGACGACAATTATTTCATGTAGATTTTTATCACCAAACTTTTTTAAGGTTTCTATAAGGAAACCGATATTTTCGGCTTCATTGAAAGTTGGTATAATAACGCTTATCTTCAATGGATTGAAAATCATTTTATGTAAAAAACAAACAAGTTAATTGCGATATTTACGAAAGAAATACATTTTAAGATTTTTCGGAAACAAAATTATGAAAATATTGTCGGTTGAACAAGTCAGAGCGGCTGATGCCTACACGATTCTGCAAGAACCAATCTCTGCAATTGATTTGATGGAACGTGCCTCAAGAGCATTCGTCAATTGGTTTTGTGAGAATTTTGAAACAGGAAATTTCAAAATAAAAATCTTTTGTGGTCTCGGCGATAATGGTGGCGATGGCTTGGCAATTGCCCGAATGTTGCAGCCTTTAGGCTATGATTTGGACGTGTTTGCAGTAAAGTTTTCAGAAAAATATTCGGAAAATTTTCAAATTAATCTCAAACGTTTGGAGAAACAACTGACTGTAAAAGTCATTGAAAATGAGCAGTTTATGATTGATTTTGCTGAAAATGATATTGTAATTGATGCACTTTTGGGTTCTGGGATGTCTCGCTCAATAGAAGGCTTACTGAAATTGGTAATCGAACAAATTAATAAAAGCAACACAAAAGTTATTTCAGTTGATATGCCTTCGGGTTTATTTGCTGACAAATCGAATAATTCGACTGATTCAATTATTGAATCTACGCATACAGTTGCTTTTCAATTGCCTAAATTAGCTTTTATGTTGCCCCAAAATGACGAATTTGTGGGCGATTGGCACATTGTGGATATTGGTTTGCACAAAGATTTTATTCAAAATACTGAAACACAATTCTTTTATTCAACACCTAAAGAGGTTGAGAAATTAATAAAACCACGTAAGAAATTTTCGCACAAAGGAACATTCGGACACGCTTTGTTGATTGCAGGAAGCCACGGAATGATGGGAGCGGCTGTGCTTTCTGCTCGTGCGTGTATGCGTTCGGGCGTTGGCAAACTCACCGTTCATTCCATCAAATCTGGCTTACCAATTATGCAAACCCTTTTGCCCGAAGCCATGTACTGGGAGGCTTGGAATAATAAAAGTGCGGATTTTATCGCTACCGATTTTCACGTTGATGATTTCAGTAATCGTTTTCAAGCAATTGGAGTTGGGCCAGGAATTGGCGTTCATGAAAGTGTTAGAATGAGTTTAGGGAAACTCTGCGAAATTTGTCAAGAACTAACAATTCCGATGGTTTTGGATGCCGATGCTCTCAATAATTTTTCGACCGAAAAAGGGCATTTGTCAATGAAGAAAATCCCTGAAAATTCAATTCTTACGCCACATCCCAAAGAGTTTAAAAGCCTCATTGATAAATCGTGGAAAGATGATTACGAAAAATTAGAGTTCTTACGAGAATTTGCGGTCAATAAAAAACTAATTGTTTGTCTGAAAGGAGCAAATACGGCGGTCGCTTTGCCCGATGGAACAATTCATTTTAATTCTTCGGGAAATGCAGGAATGGCAACTGCAGGCAGTGGCGATGTGCTTACAGGAATCATAACGGCATTATTGGCACAAGGCTATACACCAAGAGAAGCCGCAATTTGGGGCGTATATCAACACGGAGTTGCAGGCGACCGAGCCGCCAAAAAATTTGGTCTGACAAGCATGATGGCAAGCGATATTGTTGAAAATATTAGGTTTTAAAGGGGAACGAACCAAGCTAAGATAGCTTTCAGCTAGTTCATGAGTAAACAAATAGACATCTCTAAACGATGTACCGAGATGTCTATTTTATTTTTCACAAAATCACAAACTCAACCCTACGATTCATTTTGCGGCCTTCTTCGGTGCTGTTATCGGCAATTGGTTTGGTATCGCCGTAGCCTTTAAATTGAATTCTGAAACCTGCTATTCCCTTGCTAATCAGATATTCACGCACATTGTAGGCACGTTCGAGCGAAAGACGTTTGTTTTGCGTTGGGTCGCCTACATTATCAGTATGTCCTTCAACGATGATAGTCATTTTAGGGTCATCTTTGAGCATTTTTAAAAGTCCGTCAAGTTGGTCGTATGAATTGGGTAAAAGTCTTGATTCACCGATTTCAAAGAAAACTTTATCAAGCCTAAATTTATTATCTTCAATTTTTATTGGACTATTTTCTTTTGTTTCTTCTTTCGTTATCTCAACTTTTGGAAGTTCTGGTTTAGGAACTTCTTCTTTTAAAGGCTCAGGCTTTTTTATAACTTTTTCAATCGGATTTAGATAAATATTCTGCGAAAACTGCTGACTTTTAGCAATTTTCGATAAATCCATACTTTCTTGAGCAATTTCGTAGCCTTTAGCTGATGCTACGAAAGTATAGGCTTCTGGCTTGATTTTAAATGAATATTCGCCAGTTGCACTGGTTTTTATTGAATCGGCTTTTTGTGCGTCGTAATCAAGTTCCGTTCGGTATAGAACTTTTCCAGCAATTGGTTTATTGGTTTTGGCATCAATCAATTTGCCTTTTATCGTTACCAATATTTCTCCGTCTTTTTCTGGCTCTACGTTTTTCTTGGCAGCTACTGGCGGAGGAGTCAATGGGTTATTGATATGCACCCCGTAGAAATTCCAGTATTGATGGCGTTCTTCGGGGCGGTTTTTCCCTTCAATCAGATTGAAAGTTTCAATACCCGCATCCAATTTTTCAAAGTAAACCGTAAAACGATACTTTTCGCCAGAAGAAACCTGCTTTTCTTCGGGAAGTTCGGGAATTCCAGTGCATTTAATGTATTTGAAGCGTTTACCATTGCCATTCAAATAACTTTTTGGGTTAAAAGAAATGGTGTAATTTGACCCTTGTTGGTTTTGATTAGGGAATGGAAACTGAAATTGATAAGAATTATTTTTTTGCTGAGAGACTTGATAACTGAACGAAACAATGGTGTAGCCACCACGAATCTCGACTTTTGTAATATCAGTTTCGTAGCTTGTTTGGTCGTCAATTTCGGGCATTTTAGTAATTAACTGACCAAAACTATTCAAAAAAGATAGTGTAAAGATTGTTATGAGTAAGTTTTTCATTGTGTTTAAAATTCAATTTTATTGCACCGAAAAAACGAATGTAGGTATTTTTTAGTTTATTTGTGGATGTTAATTTTTGTTAAATAGATTTCGATGAAAAAATTAAGCGACCTACTCCAACTCGGCAATCCTCAATTATATGAAGTTTGCGAGCCAGTTTACGAACATGAATTGCCCCAAGTACACAAATGGGTGGCTGATTTGCATAATGTAATGGAGGAAATAAGAGCAAAATATAAGTTTGGCAGAGGCATTGCCGCTCCGCAACTCGGAGTCCTGAAGCGTTTGATTTATCTGAATCTCGACCGCCCGATGGTCATAATCAATCCAGTATTTGAAAATCAAAGCGAAGAAATGTTTGAATTATGGGACGATTGTATGTCGTTTCCGAATTTACTGGTGAAAGTAAAACGCCATAAAAAGCTAACCATCAAATACTTAGATGAAAATTGGCAACCACAAACTTGGCAAGTTGAAGATGCTATTTCCGAGCTTCTGCAACATGAATACGACCACCTCGACGGAATCCTTTGCACCATGCGAGCCATTGATAATCAATCTTTTAAATGGCGACCAACACCCGATTAATAATGTTGAATGGTTAATTGTGAATGTTAAGTTAGATTTTGTAAAGTCCCCTTTAGGGGATTTAAGGGTTGCGGTTTAGGGGTGTTTTTGTAAAAGTACTATCCACGCCTCTTTTACCTTGTTTTTATTCAATAATTTAGCGGCTTCGGCGTGTAGCAAATTATCAAGAAAAGCACAGCCGTACATAACTTGTTCGATGATATTTTTCATTGTTTCACTTTCTCGAAAAACTAAAATTTCTGCTTGTGTTGGTAAACTTTCTACGTTGCCCAATTGACCTAAGTGATTGCCTGTCAGGATTTTAGATAAACGAATATTTGCAGGAATTGCATCGTAGCCAATACCAATTTTTGTTATTGGTTTTTCCACTTCAAACATAGAAATTTCATTGGCACGAACGTACCAATCGCCGCCCATGCGAGCTACCCAATCAGTTTTTTGTTGGTCGATTTTGCCATTTTCTCCGATAATTTCTTCCGAAAAATGGGCTAAAATAACTTCACAAATCATCAAATTCATCGTGCCAAACTGCTTGATTTCGAGTACTTTACATTCAAACTGAGCTTTTGATTCTTTGACTCGTGGAGGTTTTACGAAAATAGATTTTTCTTGAGTAAAACCTGCTTTTATAAATTCGTTTGTACCTCGTGGAAACTCTACGCTCGAAAGCGACATTTGTTGCACCATGTCATAGTCAACCATGTTAATTACCACTTCGGGTACTTCCTCCAAATTGAGTGTTGTATCTTTCTTTGAGCCATCTCGGCCTCGATTATTCGGTGCAAAAACCAAAATCGGAGGATTGATACCCATGATATTGAAAAAGCTAAATGGACTCAGATTTACATTGCCCATTTTATCAACCGTACTCGCAAAAGCAATCGGACGAGGAGCAACTGTGCCAGTCAGATAACTATAAAAAACTCTTGAATCTAATTCTTTGGGATTGAGTGTAAGCATTATTTAGTGATTGAATATAACCACAATGGACACAATTGGCACAAGTTTGCCTTCTAAATTTTTTGTGTCTATTATGAAAACCATTGTGCCTATTGTGGTAAAGAAATATAAAACCTAAAATGCAGATAGAATTTCTCCACGAACTTCCCCGAAACCAACCCTTTTCCCATCTTTTTCACAAAAACCAGTCATTGTCAGCGTATCTCCATCTTCGAGATATGTACGGGTTTCTCCATTTGTCAATGTTAGCTGATTTTTTCCTGCCCAAGTAATTTCAAGCAATGAGCCATAAGACGCTGGTTGTGAGCCACTTATGGTGCCAGAAGCTAAAACATCACCGATTTTTAGGTTGCAACCATTGATAGTATGGTGAGCAACTTGTTGGGCAATATTCCAATACATATACTTAAAATTCGTATTTGTAATAGTCGTTTCGTTGAGTTTTGCAGAAAGCTGAATATCAAAATTCCTGATTCCATCCACTTGCAAATATGGCAGCGGTTGTGGGTCTTGGGTTGGGCCTTGAACTCTAAATGTTTCCAAGGCTTCGAGCGTAACAACCCACGGAGAAATGGAAGAAGCAAAGTTTTTGCCCAGAAACGGCCCCAGCGGAAGTGTTTCCCAACGCTGAATATCTCTGGCCGACCAATCATTGAAAAGTACGAGTCCGAAAACATAATCTTCTGCTTCTGAGGTGCTTACGTTTTTTCCATGTTCGGAATTTCTGCCGATAATTGCCCCGATTTCTAATTCAAAATCAAGCTCTTTTGTTTTACCAAAAATCGGTGTTTGTGCCTCAGCAAGTTTGTATTGCCCTTTCGGGCGATGAATCGGCGTTTCAGAAACCACAATCGAACTTGCACGACCGTGATAAGCAATCGGAATATGTTTCCAATTTGGATAAAGCGGATTATCGGGACGGAAAATTTTACCTGCATTGGTAGCATGTTCGATACTTGAATAAAAATCGGTGTAATCTCCAATGTTTACGGGCAAGTGCATTTTTACATCTTCAATTTTATGAAAAACGTGGTCAAAATGCCTTTTTAGCGGGGATTTTTCATCAGAAAGCCATTCTTGGAGTTGAAGTCGAACTGCATTTGTACGTTTTTTGCCCAACCCAATAAAAGGATTTAGGCTCGATTGATTACAGATATTTCGGGGAATATTGAGTAAACCAAGTTTTCGGGTCTGTTCCAAATCAATGACATAATCACCGATGCGGACACCCACTTGGGGCTTTTTTTTGTGAGTACTGAAAATTCCGAAGGGAAGATTATGTATAGAAAAATCGCTATCTGCTGCTATATCGAGCCAAGTATTCATTGTTTTATTGTTTTGCAAAATCGGCTCACAAAGTACAGTACTGTAAACTGATTTTGCAAACCATCAATTATTTATCACTCACATTTTTATGAATCGTATCCATGATTCTGACCAAATGGTCGTAGTCTTCATCGTTTAAATTTCCCCATGATTTTCGGCGAATTTCTCCAATGACACTTAAAGCGTTTTTATGTAAAGTTTCTCCTTCTTCGGTCAGATAAATATTAAATTTTCGACGGTCTTCGTCGGCCATTTGTCGGCGAACTAAGCCTTTTTCCACCAATAAATCTAAAATTCGGGTGATAGTTGGAGCGTCTTTTGCGGTATCAACCGCCAAATCATTCTGACTAACTCCTGCTTTTGGTTTGATGTGGTCAATCACCACCCACTGGTCAACAGTTA
The DNA here is from genome assembly GCA_046291385.1 of Emticicia sp. Classification (GTDB taxonomy): domain Bacteria; phylum Bacteroidota; class Bacteroidia; order Cytophagales; family Spirosomataceae; genus Emticicia. The sequence goes on from JBKBSS010000018.1 coordinate 14,669, forward strand.
GGTCGATACCACCATCAGTAAGACCTTTTTGCATGAAACTGCGAATCCTTTTGATAGTTGTATCAATCTTGAAATAGTACGAACGCTTATCTGAGTGTGTCATTTATTTAAAATTCAGTCTTTATCTACTTTTATTTAGAGTATTAATATTACAAAAGTAGAAAAAACCAGCAATTATTGATACACTAATAATTGGCGTTCTAAAATTTCTTCAAAATTTTTGAGCGATTGAAACAATTGTTCATAAGATTCTATCACAAAATACTTTTTCTGATAGACATCAATTTTTACTTCAGTTTGTAAAATTTCTTCTATGCAATAGGGTACTCGCTGAGGCAAGCCACTGCACAAACTATAAACGCTCTCGCCACTTGAGGAAATAATGCCCCCACCGTAGATTTTTAATTGATTGTTTTCACGAATTAAGCCAAACTCAACTGTAAACCAATAGAGTTTTTGCAAAAGTTTTACGGCCGCTTCATCATTGATATATTTGAGCGAAATTGTGCTAAATTCTGCCAAAAAATCACAAAAAGGTTGATTAGTTAGTAGCGGCACATGTCCAAATGTATCATGAAACATGTCTGGTTCTTCCAAATATTCCAATTGTTCCATTTTACGCAACCAAGTTGAGGCAGGGAATTTTTTATCGGCCAAAAGTTCGAAAAATTCTTTGATTGGCACTAAACCTTCACACGCCACTACCGACCAGCCCGTCAGTGCTTGTAATCGAGGGTTGGTTTCCCGTTTAAAATCTGGAATATGTTCGGCCACAAAACCTGCTTTTTCGATTCCTTCCAAATAAGCTTCGCTGGCAATGGCAGGTAATTTCTGCATTTGTCGCTGGAAAAGAATCTTCCAAACATCACCCCCAGAACCCCCAACCGACCCATCGGACTGCCCTAAAAGGGAGTTAAGGTTTTTATTTGAGTTTATATTCGTTTGTGTCATCTTATTTGTTTTTGAAGTGTTTAGTTTTATTTGCTTTTTACATAAACAGATGTTCAGTAAGCTCCCCTTTACAAGGTCCCCCTCAAAACTTGTTCACGTTCAATTGCTTCAAAAAGAGCCTTAAAATTACCTTTTCCGAAAGATTTTGCTCCTTTTCTCTGAATAATCTCAAAAAACATCGTTGGGCGTGGTTCAATTGGTTTCGTGAAAATTTGGAGTAAATAACCTTCTTCGTCACGGTCAACCAAAATGCCGAGTTGGCATAGTTGCTCAATTTCTTCGTCAATTTCGCCAATTCTACCTTTCAATTCTTCATAATAGCTGTCAGGAACTTGCAGAAATTCAACGCCATGTTCACGCAAATGCGTAACAGTTGTGATAATGTCATCGGTCGCAACTGCCAAATGTTGCACGCCTGCACCTCCATAAAAATCAAGATATTCTTCTACTTGAGAGCGTTTTTTCCCTTCGGCTGGCTCATTGATTGGAAACTTGATTCGTCCGTTTCCATTCGACATTACCTTGCTCATCAAAGCTGTATATTCGGTCGAAATATCTTTGTCATCAAAGCTTACCAACTGATTGAAACCCATTACTTTACCATAGAAATTTACCCATTCATTCATGCCATTCCAACCCACATTTCCGACGATATGGTCAACGTATTTCAAGCCAACTGGCGAAGGGTGATAACTTGGTTTCCAAGCCTTGAAATTTGGCAGAAATACACCTTTATATTGGCTTCTTTCTACAAAAATATGCACAGTATCGCCATAAGTATGAATGCCCGAACGAACAACTTTTCCAAATTCATCTTCTTCTTCGATTGGCTCGAAATAAGGCTTTGCTCCACGAGTAATGGTTTCGTGATAAGCATCACGGGCATCATCAACCCAAAGTGCAATTACTTTTACGCCGTCGCCGTGTTGGTCGATGTGGCGACCAATTTCAGTACCTCCGTGAAGCGGTGAAGTAAGTATCAAACGGATTTTTCCTTGTTGAATAACATAACTTTCACGGTCACGGAGTCCAGTTTCGAGGCCAGCGTAAGCCAATGGCTGAAAACCAAAAGCTGTTTGATAATAATGTGCCGCTTGCTTGCAATTTCCTACATACAACTCAATATAATCTGTGCCGTTGATTGGGAGAAAGTCATCACCCCTAACCCCTAAAGGGGAATTTATATCCTTATTTATTGTTATCGTATTTTCCATTTTATATATTTTGAAGTGTAAAGTTTTTATCAATAAAGAAATAAGAGAATAAGAAAGCTCCCCTTTAGGGGTGGGTAGTCGGCTGGTCTTTCCAACTATGAAAATATTTTCCATCATCATATTTTAAAGCATTTTCTGTAATCATTAATGGGCGAAAAGTATCTACCATTACCGCCAATTCTTGGGTTGAAGTTTTGCCAATGCTGCGTTCCATCGCCCCAGGGTGTGGACCGTGCGGAATGCCCCCTGGGTGGAGCGTGATATGTCCTTTGGAAATATCATTTCGACTCATAAAATCACCATCAACGTAGTAAATTACCTCATCAGAGTCGATATTTGAGTGATTATAAGGTGCTGGAATCGCTTTCGGATGATAATCGTAAAGTCTCGGACAAAACGAACAAACCACAAAAGCATCGCTCTGAAAAGTTTGATGAACTGGCGGTGGCTGGTGGATTCGGCCAGTAATTGGCTCAAAATTATGAATCGAAAATCCCCACGGGAAATTATAACCATCAAAGCCCACCACATCAAAAGGGTGATATTGATAAACTAATTGATGTAGTTGATGCTGTTTTTTGATTTTAATCAGAAACTCACCTTTTTGGTTGTAAGTTTCCAGAATTTCGGGAAGTTTATAATCTCTTTCACAGAAAGGCGAACTTTCGAGTAATTGCCCAAAATGATTGCGGTAGCGTTTGGGCGTATAAATCGGCGAGTGCGATTCGACGTAAAAAATGCGATTATCGTTCGTATCGAAATCAATTTGGTAAATCATGCCACGAGGAATGACCAAATAATCGCCGTATTCAAAACTAATATTTCCGAGTTGTGTACGAAGCGTTCCTGAGCCTTTATGAATGAATAATAGTTCATCAGCATCGGCATTTTTATAAAAATACTCTCGCAAAGATTGCTTAGGAGCGGCTACACCAATAATGCAATCTTTATTAAACATCATCGGTACTCGACTTTCCAAAAAATCGTCTTTTGGCTCAACATCAAAACCTATAAATTTCCGCATCATCATGTTGTGCGTATTAGCGATTTTTGGCGTAAGGTCTTGGCTATCAAGTATCTGCATTACTTGAGTAGGTCGATGAATGTGGTACATCAAAGATGCCATGCCATCGAAACCAATAGTGCCAAAAAGCTGCTCATAGTACAAACCACCATCGGGTTTCTCGAACTGAATATGGCGTTTTGATGGAATTTTTCCGAGTTTATGGTAAATGGGCATTTTAAATTAGTGAATAATGTAAAATGAATAATTTATTGTTGCACTAACTATTGTTGTACGTACAAAATTATAAATAATATTTGTTATGACAATTAAAATGTAAATATTTTTTTGATTGATTGAATTATACGCAGGAAGGAGGGCAAGTTTCTAACTTGTCAATCGAAGAAAGTGTATTAAACAAATAAAAAGGCAGGGGCGTATCGCATACGCCCATCGGGAAGTTTATATCAAATTATTCAACCAAAGAACGATTTTTTTGAAAACCTCACGTTTTTCGGGTTCGTTGTGGGTTTCGTGATAAAGTCTTTCGAGAGAAATAAAAGTTACGAGTTTGCCTGCTTTTTCGGCAAAAAGTTTGCTTCCATGATGTGACGTGAGTCGGTCGGCAGTTCCGTGATAGACCAAGGTTGGAACACTTATTTTTTCAGCATTATCAATCGCCCATTGACCAGTTTCTATCATTTCGATGCCCATTTTGGCCGAAACTTTATCATGTACGAGTGGGTCTTCGTTATATTTTTTCACTTCATCAATATCTCTCGAAATAGCCGAAGAATCTAAACCGCTACTCATTGATAAAAAA
>JBKBSS010000189.1:0-6429 GCA_046291385.1 Emticicia sp.
ATGCCCGACCAACTCATTGACCCTGTGCTGATTGCTTCGCACGTAATAGTTTCGTTGCAACAAATCATTTCACGCAACCGTAAACCAGCCAATCCTTCGGTGCTTTCGTTCGGGCGTTTTATTGCCGATGGCGTAACGAATGTCATACCAAACGAAGTAACGATTCAGGGAACGTTTCGCTGCATGGATGAAGAATGGAGAGAAGATGGTTTGCGTAGAATGAAAAAAATGGCCGAGGGAATCACCGAAGCAATGGGCGGTGTTTGTGAATTTGAAATTGTGAAAGGTTATCCGTTCCTGAAAAATCATCCCGAACTTACTCGTCGAGTAAAAGCCGAAGCAACAACTTTTATGGGTGCCGAAAATATCATCGACCTCGACCTTTGGATGGCAGGCGAAGATTTTGCATTCTATTCACAAGTAGTAGATTCTTGTTTTTATAGACTCGGCACTCGCAACGAAGCTCGTGGAATTATCTCAGGAGTGCATACGCCTACCTTTGATATTGATGAAGCTGCTCTCGAAATCGGGCCAGGACTAATGTCGTGGTTGGCTATTCGGGAATTGGCTATGTAAAATTCGAGTTTTACCAAAAAACAGGTATTCCGTTCACTTACTCGATTTGCTTTGACAAAAGCGACTATGGCACTTTTTGTAATTCATCCACGAGTCATCATCAGGTTTTTCTGTTTATTTACGAGCCATAAAGTAGCATTGTTTAGTTTGAATACTATCGAATAAAAACAAAAAAAGGTCAGTCCGCAGACTGACCTTTTGCACTTATTATAAAAAGGTTACTCATTTTTAGTCGATACTTTGGCGTCGTCTTTCTGGACTTCAACCGTCGAAATATTCATTGACGAACACCCGTTTTTTTGCACTTTCAAAACATAGATATATTTACCAGCAGTAAGGCCGCTCAATGTTGCAATTTTATCATTGACCGTATTAATAAAAGGCCCTTTCCACGTATATAGAGCCTCATTTCCTGCGTCGTGGGCTTCTAATTTGGCAGTCTGTCCAACTCTAATTGTTGCATTATTTGCAATGGCTATTGGTATATTTTTTATTTCAACCTTTGCCGTATCAATCGACTTACAGCCGTTTTTTGCCACACTCAAGTAGTAAGTATAATGACCAATCGCTAAATTCTCAACTGTGAGTTCGGGCGTATATGATGAAAAATCAGTTGGAGGAAGTGTCCAACGATACGTTACCCCAATTCCAGCATCTGCCGAAGTTAGTTTTATTGGTTCGCCCAAGCAAAACTGCCCGCCTACGGCTATCGCTTTTGGTTTTTCTTTGACCATCAACTTTATTTTACCGATTGTAGTCGAACCATTTTTCTTGATAGCAAAATTATAGAACCCTGCCTGAAAAGGTGTTATTTTTTCGAGCCTGATTTGCTGTGAAAGCGACGAAAATCCCGCTGGCCCTTTCCACGAATAAATAGCATCTTGCCCAAAATCTGGGGTAGAAAGTACTATACTATTATTTTCACACACATATACCGTCGAAGTTTTTGAATCTTCGGTGTTTACAAATTTACGATAGTAAGGTACTGCTCTTCCTTCTTCAAACGAAAAAAACGACATCTCTAAAGTATCTTGCTCAATCATCAAGTCGGTGTTTGAGGCTAAAAGAGTTTTGGGTCTTTCTATTTCCTTAAAAAATGAATCCGTTTTTTTTTGGGCATATAAAGTTGTTTGATGCAGTGCAATCGTAAAGGTTATCATACATAAGCAAAACATTTTTTTGATAGCCATGACAAAATTTAGTGGTTATTGGGAATTTAACAATCGCAGGCCTGTGTCCAGAAAGTTTATAGCCCAAACGGTATTTAGAGATAAAAACTATCGAATAATAGAAATTGTATAAGTACTGGGACAAAAATAAATGTCAATTTTATTGCTGCTAAACTGCTGATATTCAGTATTTTAAAATTCGTAATTCGTACCTCTACTTAGACTCAGTAACACATTCAAATGATGATTTCTTATTTTCAAAAACCATGCTAAAAATGTTTTTCTGAGAAGTAAATTAGTAGATAAATCAGAATATTTATTAAATGCTCTGATTATCAATACATTATAAAACAAAAAAACTTCATTGACCTACAATCAATGAAGTTTTGAATGGCTTATCTTTGTCCAAAAAATGGTAAATAAAGATAGATTATCTTCTACGTTTTACTAAAAATGCTGAAAGTATCGGGTCGAAACCTTGATTAATATCGGCCTCAATGAAATCAATTTTATATTGCCCGCATTTAAGTTTCAAATCATGGTAAAACTCCTTGATGGCAGCCTGATATTGCTCTTTTACTTGCGATGGTTGGGCTTTTACTTTTTCGCCAGTTTCCAAATCAACAAATTCGTAGGGACGTTCTTCAAAATTAAAATCTTCCTCAGTGTTTTTATCGGTCACATGAAAAAGCAAAACTTCGTGCATATTGTGGCGAAGGTGCTGCATGGCCGAAAACAATCTGTCCGAATTATTAATGTCATCAAACATATCGCTAAAAATCACGACCAACGAGCGTTTATGAATCTTTTCGGCAATTTCGTGGAGGGTTTCTACAACCGTTGTGCGTTTTTGTGGTTTGGGCTTTTGGAGAAGTGATTCCAAATCCATAAAAATCTTATGAATGTGCGAAGGCGTAGATTTTATCGGAGTTTGAATTTCGATTCCGTCCGAAAATGTCAGTAAACTCACGGCATCACGTTGTTTTTGAAGCATATAAGCCAAAGCTCCCGCTGCCATCGTGCTAAACGTGATTTTACCATTAGTTTTTTCGGGATAATACATCGACGACGACGTATCAATCAGAATATGACAACGAAGGTTGGTTTCTTCTTCGTAGCGTTTTACGTACAGACGGTCGGTTTTTCCAAAAACTTTCCAATCAATGTAGCGAGTACTTTCGCCCGTATTATAAAGACGATGCTCAGCAAATTCAACCGAAAATCCATGAAATGGTGATTTATGAAGCCCCGTAATGAAGCCTTCAACCAACTGCTTTGCCAAAAACTCAACATTGCCGTACTCACGTATTTTCGCTAAATCTAACATCGTTTCAATATAGTTTATAAGAATACCCTTTTCACAATCGACTAAATTAAGTAGTTAAAATGATTTAATCGACGGTAGTGACTGACCGTAAATTAGCCTTAAACTGCTGTGAACTGTCGACTATTGACCGTGGACTACTTTTTTTTCACACCCGATTTTGCAGGTTTTTTTTTCTTAGGTTTCTTCTTGACGGGTTTTGGCTTACTTTTTTTCGCTACAACTGGTGGTTTTACGACCGTAATTTTATCTTCTTCGGGCGGCCCAATAAGTTCCATTGAGTTTTCGATAATACTTTTTGGGCGAGTAATCATTACCATTCCATTATCACCAATAACTATCACCTTTACCCTCGCTATACCTGACTTAAACATTTCAAGTTTTTCGGCGGCTTTGTGCGAAACGTCCAAAATCCTTCTTTTACTAAAGGGTCCTCTGTCATTAACCCTCACGACGCACCATTTATTGTTAGCCAAGTTTGTTACTTCAAGCATCGTACCAAAAGGCAATGTCGGGTGAGCACAAGTTAGGCCACCTTTATTCAAAATTTCGCCGCTGGCGGTTTTTCTGCCATAAAATTTAGTACCGTAGTATGAAGCCATACCAAACGATTCTGAGCCCAAAACTGGGGATTGGCTGTATAAAAATAGGGGTTTTACTACGAAAAAGAGGAAAAAAAAGATGATTTTCTTCAATATCATTATTCACTGAAATTGGTTAGGGACTGCATAGTTACGAATTTTTTTGCAATGACCGAAACAAAAATATATTTCTTGACTTGATAAAAAACATTCATCAATGTTGGTTTTGTTTCATTTGAAATGAAAATAATATTATATTTAACTAAAAAAGGGTGTAAAAGTTTTTCATAAAAGTAATAAAATCATATATTTGAAATTCATTCTAAACTCTAAAACCTAAAAGGATTGTGGAAAGAGACGACAGAGATAAAATTTACTCCAAGCGTGTGAGAGCGGGCAAACGTACGTATTTTTTCGATGTAAGAAGCACCCGTTCGAGCGATTACTACCTAACCATTACTGAAAGTCGTCGTTTTCAAAAAGATGGTGGATTCGTCTTTGAAAAGAGCAAAATGTTTGTTTACAAAGAAGATTTTAACAAATTTCTCGAAGCCCTTCAAGAAACCGTTGACCACATCAAGAGCGAGTTAATGCCCGATTACGATTTCGACCAGTTTAAGCATGATGAGTTTGTTGAGCCTGCTGCTAATACCGAAGTAGTTGATGCCGACAATGACGATTACGCAAGTAGCGGCTCAGACTTAAAGTGGGAGTAGTATCTTCATTCTTTCGTGATTGAGTAAAAAGTCCTCATTCACCCAAATATCTTTTTAAATACCCGTCAGTTGAGGTGTTTGGGAAGATATTTTTTTGTTAGTGGTTCACATTGTGCAGTCGCAAGCCCGAAGGTCTTTAACTCGAATAGCCCCGAAAGAATTTCGGGAGATAAATTGCAAAAAAGCCACCAACCCCGAAGGGCCTGTGGAGCATAACATAAACCAACAAGACATCGAATGCTGTTTTCAGAGATAGCAAAACCATTGCCATCTAAGTAACGATTGCCGCATTTTACGAAATTTTCAGTTTTCAATTATTCATTATCAATTACTTATCGTAATTTTGCACCCTCATTCTAATAAATAAACTAAACAAAAGGATTATCTGATTCAATCGGTCAATCCGAAATAAAAATATGGCTTTACAAGTCGGTATCGTAGGTTTACCCAATGTTGGAAAATCAACACTTTTCAATGCAGTGTCAAATAGTGCCAAAGCTCAGGCAAGCAATTATCGTTTTTGTACAATCGACCCAAACGTAGGTTTGGTGGATGTGCCAGACGAGCGTTTGAGCAAATTGGCCGAACTCGTGAAACCTAATAAGATTGTACCAACGCAAATCGAAATCGTTGATATTGCGGGTTTGGTGCGTGGAGCAAGCAAAGGCGAAGGTTTGGGAAATAAATTTTTAGGAAATATCCGTGAAGTTGATGCCATCATTCACGTAGTGAGATGTTTTGAAGACGAAAATATTTTGCGTGAAGAAGGCGATATTAATCCTGTAAGCGATAAAGAAATCATTGATACCGAACTTCAGTTGAAAGATTTGGATAGCGTAGAAAAGAAAATTCAGAAAACTGAAAAACAAGCGAAAGTGGGCGGCGATGCCAAAGCCAAAGCCGAATTTGATATTTTGAAGCGTTGCCAAGAGTGGCTGCTGCAAGGTAAAAGCATCAGGTCTTTGGGTTTGACAAAAGAAGAAATGCCAGCCATTGCCGATATGTTTTTGTTATCAATCAAGCCTGTGCTTTATGTAGCCAATGTCGATGAAGCTTCGATGCACACGGGTAATAAATATTCGGAAGCATTGCAGAAAGTAGCCGATGCCGAAAATGCCCAAATGATTGTGCTGAACAATTCGGTTGAAGCCCAAATCACCGAACTCGAAGAACTTGACGACAAACAAATGTTTTTGGAAGAATACGGTCTGACCGAGCCAGGTTTAAATCGCTTGATTCGTTCGGCTTATAAATTATTGGATTTACGTACTTATTTCACCGCAGGTGTGCAAGAAGTACGTGCTTGGACAATTCAACAAGGTTGGAAAGCACCACAAGCAGCGAGCGTAATTCATACCGATTTTGAAAAAGGTTTCATCAAAGCCGAAGTAACAGCCTATGCTGACTACGTAAAATATGGCTCAGAAGCAGCGTGTCGTGAAGCAGGTCGTCTGCGTATTGAAGGAAAAGAATACGTAGTAGCTGATGGCGACATCATGCACTTTAGATTTAATGTATAGAAATAAAATTAGGGGTTGTTTCAACCCCTAATTTTATCTTTTATCAGCAATTTTCAACATCGCAGGCGTAGGAATCAGGTAATTTGAAGTTCCCCAAAAAGATTCCTCAAATTTTCCACCTCTCGCAAAATTTTCGGTTGTAAGTAACTCTTCTTCCAACTTAATCGCCGACCGATTTCCCATTCTTAGGCTTTCGTTGGCCATAAATTGCACCGTCATTGTGGCTTCGCTCGAAAACTTTTTTTCGAGTTTATCTCTAAATTCTGCCTCAAAAACCAGTTTGGTATCTTGCAATCGCCAAAGTCCACCCATCGGCAAATACTGGTTATAGCCTTTTACGCTTTTGCCTTCGATTTTAGTATTATCTGTAATGTTGCCTTTGATTACATTCTTAATGCCTTCGGGTGTCATTTCGTATTCGATTCTGACGATGCTCTGCGAATTTTGAGTCAAATAAATCTTGCCGTTTCGCCCTGCTTTTACTCTTTTACCGACTGGCTTAAAACTAATCGAATAAACTAAGCTATCGCCAAAATAAGTCAT